>JANTFJ010000180.1 GCA_024763495.1 Desulfobulbaceae bacterium
CCAGGGCTATACTAAATAAATATATGCATCATGATTGCAGATTCAACTGCCCCGAAGGGGCCTCTTTTTCCAAGCTGAGTCTTGGTAAAAAGCTTAGAGACTTAAATGATGCAAAGATTTACTCCCTGGGAGGTTGTCCGAGAATAGACATTTTTTTTCAAAATAACACAGAGTTGGGGAAAAAGGGCATTCTCGGACAGCCTCCTGGTGAACAGTTGTACATAAATTAAGTTTTTATTGGGTTTCAGACATAGCCCGTGCAGGTCAATTTATGAAACAAATCGCGATTGACCGCAATGTTTTATTTTTCCAAGCGTCAAAAAAATGAATAAGCCGAGTGCAGGCGAAAAATAATTTTTTTTGTTAACTATATGTATATTCATCTTTTTTTTGTCTAGTGATCTAGCGGTACCGAACCGGCTCGGCAAAGCTTGTTTTGATAGATAGAAAAAAAATTGACACTAATATTGATAATATTATATATCAATATTAGCTAACTTTAGAAATTTATTGCAATAAAATTGTAATTTTATCGTAACTGCTCACAGGGCACCGCATGTTTCTGCCATCAGCCCGGTTTACATATGATCAATACGCGGCACCGGTCTGATGACGAAAATCTACGTCACCCTGTAACCAGTTACAAATATAGAGGTTTGCACATGTTAGGCGCTTACCCCATGAGTAGTTACATTTTATCCATATTCCCGGGCTGATTCATAATATCCCATACGAGTTCTTCTATGCCGGCTGCCCCTAAAAAGTTTGAAAAAAATTATACGAAAGATGTCTTCCCGCAGATTGTCGGGGAAAGCGAGCCTATAAAAAAAGTCTTTGCGATGATCAGCAAGATTTGCGATACCGGCTCTACCGTGCTTATCCAGGGTGAATCAGGGACAGGCAAAGAGCTCATTGCCAAAGCCCTTCATTATAACAGTAAGCGGGCAAAGGGGCCTTTTATTCCGGTAAATTGTGGGGCTATTCCGGCTGAACTGCTTGAAAGTGAGTTGTTGGGCCATGAAAAAGGAGCCTTTACCCATGCGATTCGTACCAGGCAGGGGCGTTTTGAACTGGCAGACGGCGGCACTCTGTTTCTAGATGAAATAGCGGAGATGAGCCCGGTTTTACAGGTAAAAATTCTTCGGGTTCTGCAGGAAAGGCAGTTTGAAAGAATAGGTGGCACCAAAACTATTAAATCAGATTTCCGGGTAATTGCGGCTACCAACCGCAACCTGGCTGAAGATGTCAAGATCGGCAGATTTCGGGAGGATCTTTATTACCGGTTGACCGTTTTACCGATTTTTGCTCCTTCCCTGCGGGAAAGGCTTAATGACATCATCCTGCTGGCAGATTATTTTATCAAAAAGTTCAATCGTTCCAAAGAGAGGTCAATAAGCGGTATTGATCCCGAGGTCATCTCTGTTTTCCAGAACTATCCCTGGCCGGGAAATGTCAGGGAATTGGAAAATGTTATTGAACGGATGGTAATTCTGGCTGATGGAGAGCGCCTCACGCTTGCTGATTTACCGGAACGTTTTGTTAATGGGACTACCGGTTCCATGGGCGCTGATATTCAGGAGATTCCCGCCCAGGGTTTTTCTTTAAGTAAGGTAATGTGTAATTTTGAGAAAAAATTAATTATTCAGGCCATGAAACAGACGGGCTGGGTCAAGAACCAGGCAGCGAAACTTCTTAATGTTAACCGGACAACTCTGCTTGAAAAGATGAAACGTTTCGGTATTAAAAAAGAGGATTACGAGCAGTAATTCAGAGGACAGATGCCAGAAGCCGGAGGACAGATGACAGAGGAAAGAACACAGAGGCCGGGCCGGATATATCAAATGTGTCTTGTCGTGTTGCTGGCCGTTTTTTTCGTTTGTTTGCAGTCCCTGCCGGTGAAAGCTGGGGATAATAGTGAAGAAACCCCGGCAGAACGGGCATCCCGTGTTTTTCAGCAGAGGAAAGAGCGGCGTCTCCTTGAGATTCAAAAGGCCTTTGACAGTGGTGATGAAGCAAAGGCATCCGGTCTGCTTTACGAATATTACCGCCGTTACCGGGATGATGAAGATACTGAAGACGTTTTGTGGCGTTCTATTAAGTTGCAGCGTGATCTGGCTCTCCAGGCAAAGAATCCGGACTGGGATGCCTTAAAAGATCGCTATCGTCTGTTTATTTCGGAATTCCCCAGTTCACCCAGGATTCCCCAGGCCTATTTTGAAGTGGGTATGGCCTTTTTCAATAAACATTATTTTCGTGAGGCCCTGACCTATTTTAAACTTTATCGGAAGCGGTTCCCAACTGCTCCCGAGAGAGAACAGTCCTTGTTCATGCAGGCCCGCTGTCTGATAACTGTCGGTAAGTTAAGCCAGGCGGCCCAGGTATATAAAGAGCTCAGTAACAGCAGAGATAAGATTTATCATCTCCGGGGCCGCGCCGGCCAGGGACATATATTTTTTGTCCGCAAAGAATACCATTCCGCCCTGGGAGTGTATACGGCGATTCTCCATCATAATCCCGGGTTTTATGTCCATGATCCCGAGATATTGCGACGGATGGGTATAGCTTATCTTAACACCGGAAGCGAGGAAGAAGGACGGAAGAGTCTTCTTGCTTACTTGAACCTGGTAGGGAAATCATCTTTTCGTGCCGGAGCTCTTTTTGAAATTGCGGAAAGTTATCTGCGTCAACATTATGATGACGCGGCCCGGCAGGTTTATCTCCAGGTTCTGCAGGAGGGTAAAGAATCGAGCCGCGAGGTGATTATGAGCCGGTTCCGCCTGGCTCAGTTGCGGGCAGCTTACGAAAAAGAGTCACCCCGGGAGAAAAAAGCTGATGTTTCCGGTCACAAGGATGATCATCCCTTCCAGGCCGTGCTTGATCGTTATTACAGTGATAAAATCGCTCAGGATGCCCGTTATTCGCTGTTGTTGAGGCATTGGAACCGGCATGAGTATGATAAGGCCTATAAACTCGGCAAACCTTATCTGCGCTATAAAAATGATCCTGACAAGGCGGCTGAGGTTAAGGATATCATGGGCCGTATTCTGGTGCTGCGGATTGAAAAGCTGCTGGCGCAGCGGAAATACAGGAAAATATATCGACTGTATCAGGATGAATACAAATATATCAAGGAATACAGGCGGGGCAGGCTACTCTATCTGGTTGGCCGGGCTTTTGAAGGCCTTGCTCTTTATAAACAGGCCTCGGTGGTTTACTATCGAGCCCTGGCCCTTGAGCTTGATGACCAGGAAAAGATTGATCTTTACCTGCACCGGGTTGAAGTTTATCTGGCCATGCAGGATTTACATGCGGCTCAGCGACTGCTTAAATATCTGCGTGAAATTTATCGATCTGATAGGATAATTAGTGATATTTACTGGTATTCCGGAAAATTACGTGAAGCTCAGGGAAGACAGGATAACGCGGTTGAATTTTATAAAATGGCTGCGGAAGATCCTGCTGACAGCGCCAGGAAATCAGTTTATGGAAATGATTATATAAGACTTCTTTTACAGCTTGGAAATCTTTCTCAGGTTAAGAAGGTTCTGGCCCGGTTCAGCCGGGACAAGTATCTGGAACCGGCTGATTTACAGAAATGGTATGGCAGCCTTGGAGACCGGTTAAGGGCCGGCGCTGATCCGGTCGGGGCAGGTGATGCCTATGCCGCGGCCCTGGCCCGGGGTATGCCCGAGGATAATGAAACAGTCCAGACCATTAACCTGCATTATGGTGATATACTGTTTGACTTGGGAAACCTGGCTGAGGCCCGCCGTTGTTTTGAGCTGGCGGCGAACGGCAAGAATAAATTATTAAAAAAAATGGCTGCCGGTCGTCTGGCTGAAATGGATATTGCCAAACAGATGAAGGACATTAAGTAAGGATAGTCCTCAAAGGATACTCCTCACTCCCTGAAATTTTGTAATGACCAAGAAAATAATCGTCGTTGACGACGAACAAGATATCCGCATTGCTCTTTTTGAATCATTAAGCCGTCAGGGATATAATGTCTCGGTGGCTGAGAACGGTGCTGTTGCCCTTGATATTATCAAGCGTAATCCCCCTGATCTGGTAATTACGGATATCAAGATGCCGCAAATTGATGGACTTCAGCTTCTTCGGGAACTTAGACGGCAAAGCCGGGATTTGCAGGTACTGATTATAACCGGACACGCCACAGTCGATTCTGCGGTTGAAGCCATGAAGCTCGGGGCCTTTGATTATATTCTGAAACCGGTCAGCCCCGAGGTTGTTGGTGATGTCGTCAACCTGGCCTTCCAGGCAGTTGATCCCGGAAAATCGCCGGATGTCAGAGGGCTTATCAGGCGGCGCAGGAGTAAAAAAGAGCCGAAAAATCTGATTGGTCAGGATGGCGATCTGCGGAGGATTATTGAGAAGGCGAGGAGTGTGGCTTCAAGTAAGGCCACGGTTTTGCTCCTGGGGGAGACCGGCACCGGCAAGGAGGTTTTTGCCAGGTTTATTCACCTGGAAAGCGATCGCCGGCAGAGTCCCTTTGTTGCCTTGAATTGTGCGGCCCTGCCTGAAAATTTACTGGAGAGTGAGTTGTTCGGTCATGAAAAAGGAGCCTTTACCGGGGCTGTGTCCGGTAAAAAAGGTAGATTTGAGCAGGCTGACGGAGGCACCCTGCTGCTTGACGAGATAAGTGAGATTCCTCTGCATCTCCAGGCAAAATTGCTTCGTGTTCTCCAGGAGGGGGAGGTCGACCGCCTGGGAGGACACGGGCCGGTAAAAATTGATGTCCACGTCCTTGCCGCCAGTAACCGTGATTTGGAGAAGGAAGTCGAAGATGGTAACTTCCGTCAGGATCTCTATTATCGGATTAATGTTATTCCCTTGCGCCTTCCTCCTCTGCGGGAGCGTAAAAACGATATCTACCAACTGTGCCGCTATTTTATTGAAAAGTATTCAGCCCAGTATAATAAGGATGTCAAAAAAATGTCAGCCGTGGCCTGGAAGCGTTTTTTAACTTACAATTGGCCCGGCAATGTCCGGGAAATGGAGAACCTGGTGGAACGGGCCGTGTTGTTGTCTGTCTCTTCCCAGCTTGAGGTGCGTGACTTCTGGGATGAGGACAGCGGGATTGAACCGGACGATTTCAAGACAGGTAATGGCGCAGCCCTGGATGTTGGTGATAATCTGCCGGAACTGACTGACAATAATGAGATAATGCCATTAAAGGATATGGAACGTCAAATGATTCTCCAGGCCCTTCAGAAAACTGACGATAACCGAACCCATGCCGCCAGGATGCTGGGTATCAGTGTCCGTACCCTGCGTAACAAATTACATGAATATCGTAATCAGGGCCTGTTGGAATAAGGGGTTGATAATTTCCAGTCATAAAAGAAGTTCCCTAAACTAACTATCCTTTATTATTAGATTTTTGATTTCCGGTAATTTGATTTTTTAATGTTGTTATTCCCGCCACTACCAGGCTCAACTCCTTGTCTCTATTGAATATAACTCCTGTTTTTTAAAGTTTTATCTGCCCAGGCATATAAATTGCTTTGTTCAACTGTAACTGCTCACAGGGAAGCGGATTTTTCCGCGATAAGACTGTTTTACGTATGACTATGGCTACGCCAGACTGATCGCAAAAATCTCCGGCACCCTGCAGGTAAGTGACCAGAGGGAGACTCCGTCTGCGCTTATCTCCAATTTATCTGGACTAAGTGCTTGCCCCATAAGTAGTTACATTTTGTTAAGGGCTCGTTCATAAATAAATTCACATTTTGAGGTGGTAAATATGATACAGGTTGAGGCGATCATGGGCAGGCAAAACCGCAGGCGTAGCAGG
>JANTFJ010000181.1 GCA_024763495.1 Desulfobulbaceae bacterium
TGTTCACTATAGTATACTATGTGAATCACGCCTAAACGGGCGAAGAGGTAAGCACCCTTAAAAACAGGGCATAAACTCCGACTCCGTGGGGTGCTAGCCGAACATTTACCGGCTCCGTTCGGTGCCCTGTGACATACCCCTATAACAAAGGAAAAACCATGTTAAAAGCAAAAGATATCATGACCACCGAAATAATCACTGTTAACAGCGAGATGAAGGTTGAAGAGCTGGCCCATATTTTATGGAAAAACAAAATCAGCGGAGTGCCGGTAGTTGATGAGAATAATAATCTCATTGCCGTTGCCACTGAAAACGACCTTATTGATCAGACCAAAAACCTCCACATCCCTTCGATGATAAGCATCCTGGATTCGGTAATTTTTCTGGAAAACGCCAATAAAACCGAAAAAGAAATAAAAAAAATGACAGGCAGCAGGGTTAAAGATATCTGTGCCGGCAATCCGGTAACAGTTGACGAAGATGCAACCTTAGCGGAAATTGCGACAATCATGGCGGAAAAAAATGTTCACACCCTGCCGGTAATGCGGGACGGCAATCTGCTGGGCGTTGTGGGTAAATCAGATATTATCCGGACTCTGGCTTAAAAATAACCTGAACCACGCCACGTACTGAATTTACCAGGTAAACAGCATCAGCCCGGCTCAAGTCAGCGCGAGACAACACCTTTTCGCGCACCTTTCCCTGACCGCGGGCCAACAGGTGATTACGCATAACTCCGGCTAACAGGCCGCACGCAAGCGGCGGGGTATAAAAAATACCATCTTTTTCAATAAAAATATTACTGATCGCTCCCTCGGTTATCTCATCTCTTTCATTGGCAAAAAACACCTCAAAACAACCATGCTCTCCAGCCTTGCATCTTTCCTGGTCATACATTTCGCGCAAGGTTGTCTTGTGAAAGAGAAAAATTTCGCGAGAATCTGTTTTTCGGGGAGAGAGACAGACACCCGGTAATTCCTGCGACGACGCCTCAAAAGTCTCATGCAGAATTCCAGCACATTCAACAGAGCTTAACTTTATTATTCCATTCTTGTGGAGCAGGAGGCGTACCCGCAGGGATGCAGTAAAACCTGCCGCCATTTCTTTCAAAGCCGCGATCAGTTGTTGCTCGTCAAGAGTAAAATTAAAATAAGCTGCTGACTGCCTGAGCCGGGAAAGATGCTGATCCAGCAGCCAGAAACCCGATTCCGGTCGCCAGAGCATGGTTTCAATCAATTGAAATTCCGGCTGGGGACGGGTGAGAAAACTACTCTTCAGCAGACATTCCCGCCATTCATCTTCCGGGTCGGAATCAGAGACAATTCCGGAACCAATTCCCATTTCGCCATGGCCGTTTTTCAGGATTACAGTCCTGATCGGCACATTAAAACAGCAATCCCCCGCAGGACTGATAAAACCGATGGCCCCGGTATAAACCCCTCTGGGCTCCAGTTCCAGTTCACGAATAATCTCCATGGTTCTAATTTTCGGGGCCCCGGTTACCGAACCGCAGGGGAACAGGGCTTCAAACAGGTTAAGCAGGGTTTTATCGGCACTGATCTTCCCGCTGACAGTAGAAGTCATCTGGTGCAGAGTTTCATAAGATTCTATATCAAAAAGCGACTCTACTTTAACTGAACCCATCCGGCAGAGGCGGCCCAGGTCATTCCGAAGCAAATCAACAATCATCACGTTTTCGCTCAGGTTCTTCCGGTCACGACGCAAAGCTTCTTTTACTCTCCGATCTTCGCTGATGTAGCGCCCCCGGCCGGCAGTTCCTTTCATGGGCCGCACCGTACAGATATCTCCTTTTTTTCGAAAAAAAAGTTCAGGGGAAAAGGACATTATCTGCTGTTGTCCGGCCTGGATGCAGGCGGAATAACAGACACTTTGGTTGCGGCGCAGCATCCGGTACAAATCAATGTATGATCCGCTGAAATCAAAAAACTGCTTCAAAGTGTAATTTACCTGATAGGTATCACCAGCCCTGATATATTCCTTTATCTTCTTTATTTTTCGAAGATAATCATCCCGTTGCTGATTAAGGCGCAGGCCGGTTACTCCGGGAACCGGGCCTTGATCTCCGCTTTCCGTCTCATTGACCAGGGGCCATTGACCGGCCAGGACTTTACCACGGCAATGATCAAAAACAGCCGGTCGGCTAAACACACCAAGATCCGCGACAATTGTTGAAGCAGGAATATTAATCAAATCGGCCAGAGCAGGTTCGAGCAGGTAACCGAATTCATAAGCGAACCAGCCGGCCAGCCACAACCCGCGATTTATCTTCTCCCGGGCCTCGGCCAGAAACTCCCGGGGATTATCATTTGCCCGGCAGCGCAGGCGAGACACCGGCTCAGTAAAGCAATAGGAACAATACTCATCCGTACTGACCCTTGTGGTTTCGAAAAAAGCGAATTCCCCGTCTCCCAGGCCATCTAATAATTTTCGCCAATCATAATTTAACTGTGGAAAGATTTTCATTTTTTTTACGTTGCAGGAGTCGGCAACCAATAGCAACTATTAACGTAACTGCTCACAAAGCACCGAACGGAGTCGGAGTTTATGCCCTGTTTTTAAGGGTGCTTACCTCTTTCTGCCATCAGCCCGGCTTACGTATGACTATGGCGGCACCGGGCTGATGACGGAAATCTCCGACACCCTGTAACCAGTTACAATTACGGGGTTAGCGAAGTTAAGGTGCTTACCCCGTGAGTAGTTACCTATTAACAATTAAGGGACAGATTTCAACCTTAGCTTAATAATTTCTGATAAAATAGCTGTTTTTTAATAGCAAAAATAACGACAATCACTTGCCAGAATCAAGCTAATACTATATAAACAACAAAAAAATAATTGAAATAATACTTCACGGATTACATGAATTTTAATTTTTTCTAGAAAACCTCGTTTGATCCATCCTGTCAACATTTCAATTAATGTAACTACTCACGGTGTAAGCGTCCTAAGGGCTCACTCAAAAATAACTTCGCTAACCACCGTAATTTTAACGTAACTACTCACGGGGGTAAACGCCTTAACTTCGCTAACCCCCAGCAATTGTAACTGATTACATGGTGCTGGAGATTTTTGCGAGCAGGCTGGCGCAGCATATTAGTCATACGTAAGGCACCCTGCTTGCGGAAATATGCGGTGCCCTGTGAGCAGTTACAAAAATTCAGGCATCAAAAAGATCAGGGGCTGCCTGCCCCGAAAAAGAAACTTCAGGAGGAACAAAAATATGCTGCTTAGAGACTGGATGGCCAAAAACGTCCTTACTGTTGATAAAAACACTTCGCTCATGCGGGCTACCCGGATAATGAAAGAAAACTCAATCCGGCGCTTGCCGGTGGTATCCCACGGCAAACTGGTCGGTATTGTAACTGATCGCGACGTCAAGGACGCCTCACCATCCAAGACAACCTCCCTTGATGTCCATGAACTTTATTATCTCCTTTCCGAGATGAAGGTTAAGGATGTGATGACACCCAATCCCCTGACCCTGAAGGGCAGGGATTCTCTGGAAAAAGCAGCCCTGATTATGCTGGAAAGCAAAATATCAGGAATTCCCGTGGCTGACGAGAATGGCCACCTTGATGGTCTGCTCAGCGAAACTGATGTCCTGCGCGGATTCATTCACAGTACCGGGATTAAAAACGGCGCCGTACAATATGTTTTTGATCTTGAAGATAAACCAGGCTCTGTTACTACGGTTATCAAGGTTATGCGTGAGAACAAAGCTCGTATTATCAGCGTATTAACCTCATTTGAAGATACTGCCGAAGGGACGAAACGGGTGGCAATCAGGATTATCGCTGATGACGACAGCATGGAAGAAAAGCTGACAGCCATGCTGAGGGAAAACTTTCAGCTTGTCTACTTTGCCAAGGATGAATTAAACGACCTGCCAAGTAAAAAATAAAATCAATCGTAACTATTCAGGTAGGTGCGAAAAGTTGCCATAACCACAGTCATGTAACTGTTCAGAGGTAAGCGAACGAAGTGAGACTCCGTGTGCTTTAGCTGTGTATGATCAAGCTGGCGCAGCATGATAATGCTATACAAGACAGCATTATCATGCGCAGGTAAGCGCAGACTCCGGATGAAATGCAGCTGAATAGTTACAATCAATCAAAACTTCACCCGGGCCGTATATTTTAATTCTGTACGGCCCTGGGCCGGAACCGTGATCTCCCAGACAGCGGTATTAGCGGCTGGTTTTTCATGCCGGGCTGATTCATGTAATATTTCCCAGTCTCCGGGAATCGGCTCAACTACCCTTACTACCACATCTTCTTTTTTGGCGTTTTTTAACTCAATTCGCATGGTAGAATCATAAACATAATGATAGGCGGAAAAACCTCCTATCTTTTTAAAATCAGTCTGTTTTTTTGCTGCGGTTACATCAAAGGCATCACCAAGTTTCAGGCGGATGTTTTCATTAACCGGAGTATGGTCAATCCGATCTTCCCCGACAAACTGCAAGGCTCCGCCAGAGTCTTTCTTGTACACCCTGACTACCCCGGCGGGCATGGGCAGGCCAAGATTATCCTTCTTGTCGTTTTTAATCTCCACAAAAACACCAATCTTAATTTTCTGTCCTATCTCTCCATATTGGCTGCGATAATAATAATCACTGCCCCGCAGGACAAACTCCTTTTTACAGGGAACAGCACTGCCCTGCAGTAATGAAACCTGCTTACTCTGTTTATCCTTGATGGTAGTAGGACGGGCCAGGGTATAGAGATGATATTCAAACATTGCCTCCTCAGCCATACCGGTATCCATTTCCGCCATCACCTTGGATTTCAGGACAAAATGCCGACCTGGTTTTCTTTCCGCTGAGACCTGATGGACATCACCCGCGACCAATTGCAAACGAGCGTCTTTATAAACGGCTCCACTGTTATTAGTCAAAGTTACCCAGCCATTGATGTCCAGGGCATCATCCGCGGCATTAAGCTCCGCCACATAATCGGCCTGCCAGTTTAATCCGCCGGTAAGGTAACTAAGCTCAACCTCCTGCTTTCCGGCAGCATGATTGTCCACCAGTAAGGCCAGCGTTGGTTTATCACGCAAATTTTCCGGCACATCCGGAAAAATAAGCCGACCGGGAACCCCGGTCTCAATATGATCCTTTATTTTAAGCACAACACCGTTATTAGAGCTAAGGACAGTAGCCTCTTCTCGCTTCTCCTCGCCGGTAGTCGGATGAACCTTGACCAGGTTGACCTGGCGCCCGACATACTTATCCAGCAAAGCCTGGGGAGTTAAAAGATCAAATTCAAAATTCTGTTCCAGAACCTTGAGGCCGGCAGTCTTTAACAAAGCGGTCTCCGGCCTGATTTTGCCGCTTACCTCACGAAAGGCCAGAACATTTGCCCCAATGGGCAAATTAATTACCCGCTGATCCCTGATCAGGGCCAGGTTGTGGTTATAAATTGTTACACTTACACTTTTCTGGTCATCCAGAGAAGTAATTATTTCGCCTGCCCCGACTCCGGGCGGCAAAACCAGTGCGACAACCGTCAACAATAAAATCAAAACCTGTATCATAGATTTACCTCCATTTTTATTATCTTATTCGGTAACTGCTCACAGGGCACCGCATATTTCCGCCATCAGCCCGGTTTACGTATGACAAATACGCGGCACCGGTCTGATGACGAAAATCTACGGCACCCTGTAAACAGTTACAAGTACTGAGATTTGCAATCATTAGTAAGCGCTCCATGAACACCACCCTGCACCCGTTTAAACGCCGCGATATACCTGATGTATTATCGCGAGCGTTGAAACGGGCACATGGCGGCA
>JANTFJ010000182.1 GCA_024763495.1 Desulfobulbaceae bacterium
GTACACCCAGGTGGCGATAACCCCATAACTGTAAGGGATTCAGGGGCGCCGCCATGCGCGTGCTCCACGCCCTGCGATAATACATCGGTATATCGCAAGGGTTGAAGCGCGTGCAGGGTGGTGTTCATGGACCGCTTACTTCGTAACTGTTGAGCGTAACACCAGCACCTCACGGAGTTTAAGTTATCTCTTTGCCCACTGGTGAACGGTTACCTGAATTGTTACTGATGTCCTTAATTATTTCCAGGGCCACAGCCAGGGCCTGCCTGCCTTCGCGGCCTGATGCCGCCGGAGTTACCCGCTGCCTGACATTTTTGACAAAATCCGTCAGCTCTGCTTCCAGGGCATCTTGATCGCGAAAACAAAATTCAAGATAGTCCCGGGGCTTAAGCTCACTGCCGCGTTTTATCTTTTCCCGGTTGATTATTCTGATTTCCCTGGCCCCATAATCAACGCTAATAGCATTCTCAGGCTGGAAAATACGAAGCTTACGCACCGGTTCTTCGGCTATCCGGCTCACTGTGACGTTGGCGCAGCAACCATTGGCGAAAATCAGCTGGGCATTAGCTATATCGGTATTGCCGGTAACAATTGATCTGCCGATCGGGTGAACAGCAATCAACTCCGCCTCAACAATGCTGCAAATAAGATCAATATCATGGATCATTAAATCCAGAACCACATCCACGTCAGTTCCCCGACTGGTAAAAACGTGGACCCGTCGAGATTCGATATAACGGGGCCGGGTCAGATACTGACGCATGGCAACCACTGCCGGATTATAACGCTCAATATGTCCCACCTGGATCAGGCAACCGGCATCCTCGGCTTTAACAACCAGGTCATCAGCCTCTTCCAGGGTCGTGGTAATTGGTTTTTCGATCAGCACATCCCTGCCGGCGGCAAGACAGTCAAGAGCTGTACGGTAATGAAGACTGGTGGGAACAACTATGCTTACCGCGTCTACCTCATCAAGTAAATCCCGATAATCAGAAAATGCCCGGCATTGATTCTCGGCTGCCACGGTTCGGGCCGCCTCTTTATTGACATCAGCTACTCCGACCAGGATTACATCTGCCATTGCCGCGTACTTGGCGGCATGGAACTTACCCAGGTAACCCACTCCAATAACACCTGTTTTTAATTTTTCCATAATTTGCAATTTTTATTTATTATCTGCCTGTTAACAATTTTCAGTTGACTCGCGGGAACAGTTTCTGCTTGTAACATGGATCGCTTACATTTTTCCCATAATGGCACGCAGGCTGTTCGCCAGTTCAAGCCTGATATCTTCATGGGTATCCAGGGGTTGATCCAGGCCATGAGACAGAAAAGAGTCAACCAGCAGGGAAAAGGGAGAAAGAGCATCATGCCGTTTTGTCTCAGCCCGTAATATCCCGGAATATTCAGCATAGCGGCTCGTCATTATTTCCTGAACAGAGGTGGTTAATTTATCTATCTGTTCCCGGTCTGGTTCGTCTGCTGAATCAGCTGTAATCCGATCAACAATAGAGACAATGATTGATTTGTGAAATTCTTCCAGGGCCGGAGAGACCTTCTGCTGATTATTTTTACCCAGGAAAGCGGCCGCAACCAGGAATGAGGAAAAAACGGAAAATTCATTTATTTTAAAACCGAACGAGTCCATATCACGCTGGTTGAAAGAATCAGCCAGGTTGTCAAGAATAAGCTGATAATTGTGCCGCAACTGTTTAAGTTCATTATCCATAATCATATTCCCAGGTAAGCTTTTTTGACTTTTTCACTGGCCAGAAGATCTTCGGCCTGGTCTTCCATGATAATTGCTCCGTTTTCAATTACATAACCGCGGTCAGCAATTTTCAGGGCAATATTGGCATTCTGTTCAACCAGGAAAATTGTGGTATGTTGTTCTTTGTTTATTTTATTTAAAACAGCAAATATTTTCCGGATAACTAACGGAGCCAATCCCAGAGAAGGCTCGTCAAGCAGAAGAAGGCGTGGTCGTGACATCAGGGCCCGGGAAACAGCCAGCATCTGTTGTTCTCCACCGCTCAATGTAGCTCCTTCCTGATTCCGGCGCTCCGCCAGAATCGGAAACAGCTCAAAAATCATTTCCATATCCTGTTTGACAACATCACTGTCCCGGCGAAGAAAAGCTCCCATATCCAGATTTTCCCGGACTGTGAGATAAGGAAAGATGTGGCGGCCTTCCGGGGCCTGGCTGATTCCCAGGGCCACGATTTCTTCAGGATTAAGATTGTTTATTTTCCGGCCCTGAAAGGTAATGGTTCCAGAGGCCGGAGGATTGATACCACATATGGACATTAATGTCGTGGTCTTTCCTGCTCCGTTAGCGCCGATGAGTGTAACTATCTCTCCCTCTGATATACGGATATCAACATTTTTCAGGGCCTGGATTTTGCCGTAATATGTCTGGATCGCCTTTAGTTCAAGCATCAAATTCTTCTCCCAGATAGGCTCTGATTACCAGTTTGTTATGACGAATTTCCGCGGCGTTTCCTTCAGCGATTTTTTTGCCGTAATCCATAACATAAATCCTGTCCGAGAGATTCATTACCAGCTTCATGTCATGTTCAATAAGCAGGATTGCCGCCCCCTGGTCGCGAATCATGGTGATAAGCTCATTTAATTCTGTGGTTTCCCGGGGATTCATACCTGCGGCTGGTTCATCCAGCAGCAGCAGGGCAGGTTCCGTGGCCAGGGCTCTGGCAATCTCCAGACGACGCTGGGCCCCGTAAGGCAGATTTTCAGCCAGATCATTAACCATGTTTTCCAGCCCGACCTTGATTAAAATATCATAACTGTCATCAACAATCTGCTTTTCCTCAAGCCGGCTGCTCCGTCCCTGCAGAACAGCTCCCGCAATTCCTGTTTTTGTCCGACAATGGCGACCGATCATAACGTTTTCAAGTACTGTCATTTGACTGAAAAGGCGAATGTTCTGAAAAGTACGGGCCAGGCCTTTCCTGGTAATTTTGTCAGGCTTCAGTCCATTAAGACGTTCTTTTTCACGGTTTAGAGAGCGGCTGAAGTATATATCGCCGCTGCTCGGCACATAAATGCCGGTAAGGCAGTTGAAAAAAGTACTCTTGCCGGCCCCGTTAGGGCCGATAAGGGCGACAATCTCAGCCTTATTTACCTGAAGATCAATCCGGTCAAGGGCACGGAGACCGCCAAAATCCATGCTGAGTTGTTTAACTTCCAGCAGGCCTGCCATTATTTCTCCACGCCTCTTTCAGGAGAAAATCGATAAATCTGTCGATGGCCGGGAAAAATGCCCTGGGGACGAAATATCATCATCAAGACCATAGTGGCACCAAAAAGCAGCATTCGGTAATCAGCAAAAGCACGAAAATATTCGGGCAGCAGAATTAGTATCAGGGCCGCGATAATCACCCCGGCAATAGAACCCATACCACCCAGGACAACAATAGACAGGATAATGGCAGATTCAAGAAAGGTAAAACTTGCCGGATTTATAAAGGTCGTCTTGGCGGCAAACATCACCCCCATCATCCCGGCCCAGGTAGCGCCCAGGGCAAAAGCCGTGAGTTTTGTCCTGGTTTTGTCAATCCCCATCGCCTGACAGGCAATCTCATCTTCACGCAGGGCGACCCAGGCTCGTCCTATTCGAGAATTCTGCAGACGGTTGACAACAAAGACTGTAAAAAAGGTAAAGGCAATCATTAGGAAATAGACGTAAATTGTTGATACTGTGAGAGACATTTGTAGTCCAAAGAATGAAGGGCGGGGGATATCAGCAATGCCGCCGGGGCCAAAAGAAAATTCATTCCAGTTCTCCAGAATCAGACGGATAATCTCACCAAATCCTAAAGTAACAATAGCCAGATAATCGCCGCGCAGGCGCAGTACGGGAAAGCCCAGCAGGATCCCGAACAGGGCGCCGAGCCCGGCGCCGACAGGCAGGACTGTCCAGAAACCAAGGCCGAAATGATAATTAAGCAGGGCGTAGCTATAAGCTCCCACCGCGTAAAATGCCACATAACCAAGATCAAGCAGACCGGCCAGACCGACGACAATATTGAGGCCCAGGCCCAGGACAACATAAATAAGGGCGGTGGTCATGATATTGACCTGGTAGCTGGAGAAAAAAAAGGGAAACAAAATAATCAGCAGTCCGCCAAGGGCCGCGAGAGGACGTTTAAAGCGACTGTGCAGGTGGAATTTCGGCCGGGGACGGGCAATGTTATTCAGGGCAGTCTCTTTCTTTTTCAGTTGATAAAAATCGCTCAGCAGGGATAAAAAGAAAGTTGCCCCGCCAACCAGAAACAGGTTGGCCCAGCGGTAACTAACTAGATTTTCATAAGGATTTATCCGGATAACCATGAGAGGAAAGGTTAAAAAGATAAACCATAATGAAACCAGAAATGCTTTTTTTATCTCACTGAAACCAGGCATGAAATTTGACTCCGCAGAGCTTGATAATCCTTAGGGCTCACTCAAAAAACCGGCGGCAGCCTCTAAACCTTTTTTGATTCAGTCCGGCCCAGAATACCGGCAGGACGAAAAATCAGGATAAGTACCAGCAGGGAAAAAGCAAAAACATCCTCATAATCACTGGAAATATAACCGGTGGCAAAGCTCTCGGTCCAACCAAGAATAAAACTGCCCAGCACAGCGCCGGGGATGCTGCCTATCCCGCCCAGCACAGCGCCGGTAAAAGCCTTGATTCCGGCAATGAAACCTATATAAAAATTGATCTGACCGATATAGGAGGCTATCAGTACCCCGCCAAGAGCAGCCAGGGAAGAGCCGATCACAAAAGTAACTGAAATTATTTTATTGATGTTGATCCCTACCAGCATGGCCATTTTTTGATCCTGGGCCGTGGCCCGCATGGCTTTGCCGATCCGGGTAAATTTGATCAGCACGGTTAGAAAAGCCATTGCCAGGGCTGTTACCCCGAAAATAACAATTTCTGAAGAGCCGATTATGTGGGCGTATGGCTCCATAAAGGTAAAATCAGGAATAAGACTGGGAAATGGCATGAAGTCGGAGGTTTGAGCCAGCAAAACATAATTTTGCAGAAAAATCGACATGCCGATAGCGCTGATCAGGGGAGATAGCCGGGGTGCGGAGCGCAGGGGCCTGTAGGCAATTTTTTCAATGGTGAAGCCATAAGCGGCGGAATAGACTATAGCGGCCAGGGTAGCCAGGGCCAGAATGGCAAAATCAGGCATCCCGGCTACAGCCAGGACACTGGCAATAATTAAGGCGGTAAAAGCGCCGATCATGTAAATTTCGCCATGGGCAAAATTTATCAGGCCGATAATGCCGTAAACCATTGTATAACCCAGGGCAATAAGGGCGTAAATACTCCCCCTGGTCATACCGCCTAAAAACAGTTCAAAAAAATAATCCATATAAAAACCGTGTCAGTTTCAATAACAATCCTCGAATGTATCAACAAAATTACCAGAGGCGCAATCTTTTTTACAATTAGAGCCGAATCATAGGCTATTCATGTTTTACAATTTAATTTTCATAGGCTTTGTTTATTCGCTGTGGGTACAATACAAAAAAAGTAACAAAGCAAAAATCTTTCTTTTCCTTCATCATTCAAAATTCCCTGTTCGACATTCGATATTAAATTTAATTCGTTAAATTAGGGGGGTTGCGACGTTCCGGCACTTACCCCGTGAGTAGTTACATCAGCATAATACAAAACTGATTAACTTATCACTTTTTTGGATAGCGATCAATAAACCACACCTTGACTTTTGAGAAGGCACGGCCTGTAAGCGTTTCAGGGATGCCGCCATGTGCCCGTTTCAAC
>JANTFJ010000183.1 GCA_024763495.1 Desulfobulbaceae bacterium
AATTGGAGTGATTCCGGTTTTCTACTGCTGTAAAAAGCGAATTTTACTCCATCACCATCAGGGTGGATTCCGCAGATAATGACCCTCAAGCCTGGAGGAATGCTTTTTTCCGCCGCCTGAATAAATTGACGGCCGGATGATTTGCGGGATGATTCCGGGGTTATTAACATATTTACCCCGGATAGAGCTGTGGCGAGAATAAGCAGGAACAGGGCAATTAACCTGCTATTACGAGAGACCTTCTTATGGATATATATAGAAGCCAGGCACACTGCTGTTGCCCATATTATGAGATAACCAGCCGGGATATAAAATTTATCAAGGTAAAAAAGAGCATAGCTGATGCCGACAGTTAAGAGGACGGCAACAAAAAAGCGGCTTATATAAACAGCAGTTTTTTCGGCAGAACATTTTCCATTTTCTATTATAAAGTTCAGGCAGGTGGCGACGAGAATGGCCAGTGGAGGATATAGAGGAAGAAGATAGCGGCCATGCCTGGTGCTGGCCAGGGTGAAAATTAATAATATAACAATAAACCAGACGATAGATAGACGCTGAAGCGGATGTTGGAAAGTCAAACCATTTCTTTCCGCCCTGCGGCGCAGACATAAAAATCCAATTATCAGCCAAAGGGCGGCATTTTGCAGCAGACATAAAAAATAATAGTAAAAAGCATGGTTGGCCCTGCCGCCGAATCTGCCTGTTACCTGCATGTGAATGACATCGTGAACCAGCTTCATTCCTCCCTGTTTCCAGACAAGAAAAAATTCCAGAGACAGGCAGCCCATGGCGACAATAACTATTAACAGTAAAAAGATAAAAAATGAACGAAATCTTTTGGCCAGCAGCAGGTAACCTCCCCAGGCAGCAGCAGGTAAAACAATTCCGACAGGCCCCTTGGTAAAAAAAGCTGCCGTCACAAAACAGAGAGCACCTGTCAGGGCCGGAATTTTCTTTTCGGCAGAGTCACTGTTATCCCAGATAAAAAATAGAAAAAGAGAAGCCGTGACAGTAAAGGCCAGGAGCATATCGATATTCCCTTCACCTGCTTTTGTCCAGAATTCAGGGAAGGTTGCCAGAACAAGGGCAGCCAGCCAGCCAATGCGGGATTGTATACTGCGACCAGCCATAAAGGTGATGCCCACAGTCATAATGGCAGCCAGGGCACTGGGAATGACGATGGAGAAGGTGCTGACCTTGGCGGCCGGCATTGAGAACAGGGTGGAAATCCAGAAATACAGTGGAGGATAATCCGGATAGGGTAAACCCAGGGCCGTGGGAATAACAGAGAAACCGCCTTCCAGCATTTCCCGGCTCATCAGGGCATTTCTTGTCTCAAGACCAAAAATATCACGAAAAGGGCTGACCCAGGTGTAGGCAATTAATAAAAATACCATAAATCCGGTAAAACGCAGAGTTGTGGGGGGTTTTGTTCGTTTGTCAATCATAAAAGTAACTACTCATGGGGTCAGCGCCTAATGAGTGCAAACCTCTGTATTTGTAACTGATTCCAGGCTATGACAGCGCTCAATAAAGTACACCCGGATGGCGACAACCCCATAACTGTATGGGATTCAGCGACACCTCAACACGCGTGCTCCACGCCCTGCGACAGTACATCAGTATATCACAGGAGTAAAGCGCGGGCAGGGCGGAGTTCATGGAGCGCGACCCGGAAGTACCGGGAAGCACAACTCGCATTTTCATGTCCGGCAGTGGCTGGAAAAAATGTAATCCATCCAGGAGGCTGTCCGAGAATAGAAGCCGTAGCAAAAAATTGGAGAATTGAGACCAATTTTTCGATCATTTTCTGCGAATAGCAGCGCTATTTAAAGAAAATTAGCGGAAAATGGGCCAATTTATCCGATTTTGCAGTAGGTTCGCTATTCTTTTACAGCCTCCTAGGCTGCTTTAACAGATAATGATGAAGAAAGAATGAAGAAAAGAACAAATCTAACCCTCGCAGGCTGGTGTTCATAGAGCGCTTACCTTTAAGCTTATGTGCCGGATTGTAGTTTTCTTTTACCTCTATTGGCCCTTTTATTTTATTAAAAATGATAATAATTACTACTTGCGTTTTGATTTATATGTTCTTATATTAAATTCATGCAATCAATAAAATTATCCTGTTAATAAAACAACCAGGAGGAAAAACCATGGGACTTTTCGATAATCTGGCAATTACGGACAAGGGAACGCCTTCAATTGACTGGGATATTATTCCAGCCGAAACTTTTGCCATCTTTGAAAGCTGGGGCGGAAGGATTCGGATTCACAACAATAACGAACGGTTTTATTATTTTTATATTGATAACAATGAAAAACCGGCCAAGCTTTGCCTGATGGAACGCGGCATCAAGCATGCCAGGGTTCTGGCCAGGATAGACGCTCCGCAGCAGATGATTGACAAGTGCGTGGCCTCACAAGGGAAATGTGTTTGTATTGACAAAAGTTATGCCATTAACAATACCGTTAAAGATTGGCTTATTAATCACATTGTTGATGGAAATGAGGACTCACTGGTCTCTCCAATGGTTCAGGAAGAAGTAGAATTTGAAGCCCTGGATACCAGTCTGCCCCATAAGGGTGAGTCCCTGCCTGATGATTTACAGAAAAAAGAACTCTATACCCAGGCCGCCAAGCTGTCTGATCATGAGGTAGAAGAAATCGTTAAAATTCATAACTTTTTTGATAGCCGATTTAACCCGAAAGGCTATTTTGCTAATTATCTAGTTGATAACAATGACAATCTTACTGTCACTGATGAAGTTACCGGCCTGATGTGGCAGCGAGGCGGTTGTGATATTACCAGTATTCGCAAGATGCGGAAGTATGTCAAAAAACAAAATGAGGCCAATTTTGCCGGTCACAGCGACTGGCGGCTGCCGACTATTGAAGAGGCATTGTCACTGATGGAAACAGAAACAAACGAAAAGGATATCCATCTCCATCCCTGTTTTTCCAAGGAACAGCCCTTTATTTTTCTGGCTGGTCAGCGTGACCCTGGCGGATATTGGTTTTGTGACTATAAGCAGGGAACAATTTTCTGGGCTTCCGGTACTATTCCCGGTGGTTTTGGCCGCCTGTGTCGAACTGTAAAATAATGTTTTTTCAGTACGTTAGATTAGAAGGCCGAAGTTTATACCCTGTCTTGCGGGGTAGAATCCGCTCATTGTAAGCGCTCCATAAACACCACCCCGCGCCCGCTTCACCCCCGCGATATACCGATGTATTATCGCGGGGCGTGCAGCACGCGCGTAGCGCTGACCCTGAACTCCTTACAATTATGGGGTTATCGCTGTCAGGGTGTACTTTATTGGTGAACGCTTACCTTTATTGACCGATGTCCCTCAGTTGCTGTTAATCTATTTTTTGTCCAGGGATTCCAGATATTTTTCTATATTTCGCAATGCTATGGAGCCGGCTACCATGAACACGGTGTTATTACGGTAAAGTTTATCCGGCCCCCTGGGGACAATAATTCTGCTAGATCGTTTTTCATCCAGTACCCCGGCAAATACGCAGTTGCCCGAAAATGCCGGTCTTTGAGCAAGCTCCTGAATAGTTACGCCCTCTTCCGGCCAATTATCAGGAATTTTGAACATAATAAGCTGGGCCATCCCATGCTCAAGGGCTGTAACAATCTTGATTATGGGACTTTCAAGTTCAATAATTATTTTATGGAGCAGCATGGAGTTCATGTTGCAGATATGGGTTACTCCAGCCAGGATGTAAGGATTTTCATAAGCTGGATCACGCATTTTTACCATGATTTTTTCGACATTTTCACTCCTGGCCAGCAGGGATACGGTAAGGTTGTCTGTATCTCGGTACAGTGCGGCCAGTACCACATCCGCTTTGTTTATTCCAGCCTGGCGGAGAATATCAATATCCCGGGCATCTCCATAGATGGTTTCTACCCCGATTCGGGCATAGAGATCTTCACATATTTCCTTATCTCGGTCAATGACCACGACATCATGTTTATGATCGGCCAGCTCCCTGGCAATTGTAGATCCGGCAATACCTCCTCCGGCAATTATTATATACATGGATGTTTCTCCTGCGAATCAGCGCCATGGAATCCTGGAAAACAGGAAGGCAAGAGGGATAACCTCCAGACGTCCGGCCAGCATTCCGATTATATAGGTTAATTTTATTATCCAGTGCAAAGAGGCCATTTTAGCAACAGAAAAATAAAAAGGGCCCATGTTACCCATGGCCGATGCCATACCGGAAAAAGATTGCCAGGGATTAAGATCGGAAAATACCGCAGTGATTATCGCGCCCGCGCCTATCAGAATCAGCCAGATCCAGAACAGGGAGGCAATTCGTTCAAGCTCTCGGTCTGGAATAATTTTCCCTGCTGTCACTACAGGAATAACGGCCCGGCGCGGTCGCCATATACGTTTAATCTGGGCCTGAAAAGTTTTTGCCAGAATAGCAAAGCGCAACACCTTGATACCGCCGGCCGTTGACCCCACACAGCCGCCAATTACCATTATAATCATAAAAATCTGTTTACTCACCGCGTGAAAGAAGGAGGTGTTGATATCGACGGTAAGATAACCGGTGCTGGTCAGCATGGACGAGACCTGAAAGAGCGCTGTCCGGAAAACGGCATGAAAATCAGTTAGTATTTCAACAAAACTTAAATTCATCCGCTGAAAATGATCAAAACAGATCAGGGTTACGGCCCCGATGAGTATTCCCCAGTACCATTTCATTTCAAAATTAGTCAATATTGCCTGAAAATTGCCGGTCAGTACCTTGTAATGGACAAGAAAATTAGTTCCGCCGGCCAGCATGATGATTATAGTCGCGTATTCGATTAAAACCGCGTGAGGATAGGAATGAGCCGCATAAAAAGCCAGGCTTTCATCATGGGTTGAAAATCCTCCGGTTGAGATACAGGTAAAAGAATGATTAAGCGCGTCAAAAATATCCATACCGCCGCCCCAAAAAAGAAGAAAGGACACAACAGTAAAAAATGAATAGATAGCCCAGAGAATTATTAAAGTATTGAAAATTCCGGGAACCGGTCTTGTGGTGCTGATTTTATGACCTTCGGCACTGAAAAGAGCCGCGGCAGCGCTTCCGCCCCGAAAGCTGACGGCCAGGAAAAAGGTTAAAATGCCCAGTCCACCCAGCCATTGAGTCAGGGAGCGCCAGAACAGGACACTGCGGGGCATATCGTCAAGGCCGGTAAAAACTGTAATACCGGTAGTGGTAAAGCCGCTTACCGACTCAAAAAAGGCATCGATAAATGATTTATCCAGGGCAGTCATAAAAGGAATGGCACCGGCAGCCCCGCAAAGCAGCCATCCCAGCGAAGTAATTAACATTGCCCCTTTTATGGAGGGGGCTCGGAAAGATGTCTTTTTCTGCATGAGCAGGCCGGCCAGAACACAGCCGGTTGCCGGGAAAATAAAAACATTGGCCTTGATTTGATGTAAAAGTTCATCATCATAGATCCAGTAGGGAATAAGGGGCAGAAACAGTAAAAGACCAAGAATAGAGATAAGCGCCCCAAGGTAATTAAGGATATAAAGCTGATCTTTGTAAATTAATTGTCTTTTGCTGACCTGTTTCATGCTGTTTTTGTAATTATTCCGTGAGGGTAACTACTCATGGGGTAAGCGCCTAATGAGTGCAAACCTCTGTATTTGTAACTGCTCGGAGTCTCCCTCCGGTCGCTTACCTGCAGGGTGCCGGAGATTTTCGTGATCAGACTGACGCAGCATACTGGTGCTATGTAAGACAGGCTGATCGCGGAAATATGCGGTGCCCTGTGAGCAG
>JANTFJ010000184.1 GCA_024763495.1 Desulfobulbaceae bacterium
GCTCTTCATGTCACAAAATCCTCAACGTAGCCCTGCTATGCCTGCGGTTTTGTTCAATCAGATCGACTGAATCTGCAACACATTTAGGCGCGAAAAAAACCAAGTTATTTTTTACCGAGCCCTAAGTTGCTTGCTCGGTGAGTAGTTATGTTATAAAAAAAAGACGGGGCCGAAGCCCCGTCTTTTTTCAGCAGCTTACTCCTGAAAATTTATTATTTTCAGGAGCCCTCCTTTTTTCAGAGGGTTGATACCATCTACCGTTTAAGTGAATTAGAACCTGACAGTCAGGTATGTTACCAGGGACTGGTAAGAACCTTCTTCGTCGCCATAGACATAAGCGGCCTGGTCATCATCTACATCCTCATAGACATAGCTGAGAGTTACGCCGATTGTATCATTAATGGCATAACTGGCGCTCATGTTAACATTCCAGATATCGTACTCAAGATGAGAATAAGATTCAACCTGGTTGACGTTAGAGGGATTATACTCACCATCCCAGTTACTGCCTGTGGTTGTAGGAGCTGTCCAGGAGACATCGACAAAACTGACATCTTCCATTTCCATCTCAGCCATGGAATAGGCCATGCCGAACTGCAGGGCAAGCCGGCTGTTGGCCTGCCAGTTAACGGAAGCCATAAAAGTGTTAATATCGGTACTGTTATTCATGTCGGAAACGTACGGACGAACCTCGCCCGAAATGCAACCGCCGCCTCAGCCGTGGTAGAATGGAATATACAGGGCCGAATCCGTATCATGCAGATAATAGTTATAGCCGAAAGATGCGGTCATGTCGGCCATGGGACTGAAGGTAAAATCAAGGCCGCTGTCAATAATTTCATCTTCATAGTCATAGTTAATATCTGAATCATTATCGCCATAGGTATAACGAACATAGCCGGCCAGATCCATGTTGGCCGCTACATTCCAGTTAGCCTTTAATTTGATGTCATGTTTATTCTCGGCTGTAGTCGAGGTATTCAACTTACGCATACCATAAACAACAGTTGAGTATATTTCACCGCCGGAAGCGGTGGCAATATTAAAAACACCATCTGCGGCAGGATTATAATAAGGACTGGTCGGGTCGGTTTCGTTGGGATACACGGAATCTTTAAATGTGTATGGCTCGTCAACATAGGTAAATTTATAATCAGCCTTTAACCTTAAGCCCCTGGCAATCCGCCAGGTTGTTCCGGCTTTTGCCTTATAGGTTGTTGTGTTTGAATCAACCAGGAATTCGCAGTTGTCACGATCCACGTCCTCATACTCAAGACTGCCGCGCAGGGTTACGTCACGATTCAAACGATAGCGCAGATCAGCCTTCAGGGTCATGATATCCCGATCTTCATCAGAGTCTCTGGTCCAGTCATAATTATTATTTCCCGCGACATTATTACCGGTATCAGTCTGGGGAAGATTAATGGATATATCATCAGCGTCAATGGTCTGATAACGGGCGCTGACGTTCATCATCAGGTTCTTGGAAAAACGATTATGCCAGGTAAACATACCGGCATTGTAGTCGGTTTCCAGGCTGGATTTGCCATAAGTTACACCTGCGGTCATAGGATCAGCATCATTATTTTCCATATTGGCATAGACATAACCGGCATAGAAATTCTGATCAATGGACACATCATACTTGGCCTTGACGCTATGAACCTGCTTGCGGGTTTCGGGAGTTTGAGAAATTACCTGGTCAGAGCCGGAATAATTTAAGCGAGCCCCCAGAAGAGATGCCGCGTTTAATGGATTAGTTGCATCATCATAGTGATGAATGACGGAATTGCCGTCATTCATAAATTTACGATAAAGATATGAATATTCCAGGGAGAGTTTGCCCATATTATATTGAACAAATGGTTTAATATCACGGGTGGTCTCATCAATATCCTTGTCATGAGCGACAATATGACATGAACCGCATTTTGTCATTGACATGACCTGCTGATTTCCCGAGCGACGTTCGGAACGTTGATGAACCCCGATAGTCAGGCCGGGAACAGTCGGGAATTTTATCTTGCCGGTGGCTTCAAATTCCCGCCGGGAAATGCCGAATTCATGATCAGGAACCAGGCTGTTGGTGTTGTTTGACTGGGCTCCGACGCCTGTGTTGTCTGTTCCATATCCCGGCGCGTATTCAAAGGTATGCCATAACATGGCTCCCTGGGATGCCCCTACAGACTGAGCTTCCATATTAAGAAGTTCATCCTGCCCCAACCGGTGCCAGAACTCCTGGTATTTGCCGTGCATCTGAAAAATACGGCCTATATCCAGATGACCTTGGTATTCCTGCTCATCCGGGCCAAAATACATTCCTTCCACGCCAACTACGGTTTTATCGCTGTGAATATGAAGAGAGCCGCCAACTACCTCACGAGTATCGCGATCAGCCATACTGCTGTATTCGGAGGCCAGAGTGTTGTTATCCTTGTCGTGATTTAAACTTGCGCCCACGGAAATTGAACCGGTAACGCTTCCTTCATCATGACCGTGCTCTTCCGCCAGTATCTGCCCCGCAGAGAGGGAGACTGTAAAGGCAAGAGCCATGGCCAATACGTATTGTTTCTTCATGTGTCTTTTCTCCTTGTTAACGGGTTAAGCCTGTACCGCCCAGACGATTAACCTGGCTCGGCAGATCTGTGCCATGCACCTGCTGGTGGCAGGTGGTACATTTGGTCAGGAAACCTTCAGCCCAGTCATGCGCGCCATCACCGATAATATTCAAATCACCACCGGTACTCGTAGCTGCTGCGACGCCGTTAACATTAACGGTTGAACCGCGCGACATGGTAACTTCCCCAGTCCGCATGGCATGAAAATGTCCTTCATGACATTGCAGGCAGAGAAAAGGCTCGTTCTGTTTCAGGAGATTATTAGCCACGGAACCATGAGGATCATGGCATTCCAGGCAGGACTCGGCAACCGGGGCATGCTCATAGACATAGGGGCCCTGGTAACGGGCATGGCATTCCAGGCAGAGGTCGTTAACCCGCTCCTCGGTCTTCAGCATACCGGCGGCACCGGTAGCATTACCGTGAGGGGTATGACAGCTGTCACAGGTCATCAAGCCTTCTTTCAGGGGATGATGGGAAATTGAATACATCCTGGCTTTTTGATTACTGTGGCAGGAAACACAAAGATCAATTGATTTGCCTTTGAGTAGATTATGCTCGCTGTTTTCATGGATTTCGTGGCAGTCTGTGCAGGTTACATCATTAAAAGCATGCTCTGAGCTGGCCCAATGCATCTGTTCCCCACTCTGGTGACAGGTGGTACAGACCCCGGCAACCTCATCCGGCCCCAGGCCATCTTCACCGAAATGGAGAATCATTTCAGTATCGCCATCGCCGTCAACATGGGCGGAGCCCGGGCCATGGCAGGATTCACAGCCATGCCGGTAGCCATAGGCCTCAAAAGAGGCAATACGCATGTGAACATTGTGGGCGTCATGAGCTAAATCCTCGTGACATTCCAGACAGACTTCATTGCCGACATACTGCGCTCCGGGAGCAACTTCCGGAACTTTTATGCTGGCAACGCGCTCCTCCATCATCTGCGTACAGCCGATCAAAAGCCCCAGGCCGATCGCAGCAATAGATAATTTTTTCAACATATTTTTTACTCCTCTCCTTCTTCTTGGTCTTCTGAGGGTATTCCCGAAAATGATTTACATTTTTGAGCATACCTTTAAGATAAAAATAATTTTTCCCCTGAATTCAGCATTTCAAGTTTTTCCTGGGTAGTGACTTACGTGTAAAAAGCAGTCTCCCTGTCAGGTACTGGCTTGACGGGTATAAAAAACAATAATTAAAGAAATTATTTTTAAGACAGCATACTTGAAATTGCCTCAAAATCTTTTGTACCCTTGCAGTATTAGAGGATTAGTTAAGCTATAGTATTCACCTCCTTTCCCACCCCCTGACAGGATTTTGTGTTAACAGATAAAATAAAAAAACCTGAATAGTTACAAAAATTTTTATTTGAATTTCTACGAAGTAATCAAAACTGATTTATTCCCGCGAGCTCAATTTCCCGCCATTTTTCAGATAATTTTTTTTCTGAAACCGGAAAAATGGTTTTTAGTTCAGGCGCGAATACTGAAATATAAAATTCAGACAACATTTCTTTATATTCGGCCAGGATTAGCCTTTGTTCAACGGTCATTGCCGTTTGTCCGCCATTTTTAACACGCCTGGTCTGGATTGTTTTAAGTTGTCGAATAAAAGGCGCTATCCTTGACTCCTTGGCCGCGTCCTTGCCGGGGTTAATAAGGCGTCGTTCCAGGCGGATACGTAAAGCTTCAAGATAGACGGGCAGACGTTTTAATTTTTTCCAGGTCTGCTTTTGTAAAAAACGGCCAGGCACAATAGTTACTACCTGGCGGCGGTACTCAGCAAGTTCTGCCGGAGAAATTATAAATTTCTGTTGTTTTTTGACTTTTTCTTCAACATTATTAATATAATCAAGAAGTTCTCGCCGTTTTTGTAAAACTTGAATAATGGTATCATACAGTAAGTTAATTTTATTATACATATTTTCCCGTAAACGGGAAATTTTTTTTTCAAATTGAATTTTCTCAGGAATAATTCCATCCCGGCAATCAAAAATTTCCAGAAGAATAAAATTATATATATCGTTATTCATCTCATCATGACCGGCAATTCCTTCATAAAGCGGCCAGTTGGAATGTGGAATAACAAAATCTTTTTTCAACTGTTTAAGACGGTTGCTGAAATAGCGGCTGTAAAGGGCGACCAGTCCCCGGCTTCCCTTTTCCTGTCGTTGAGCCTGGTCGGTAAAAATTTTAATTTTTACTGTACCGTCATCTTCTTTTTTCAAACCAGGGTAACCATAGCCCCGCAGTTTTCCTTTTTTGTCTTTAATGGCAAGAGTTTGTTCCAGACCGGCAAAATTCCAGCTGGTTATCCCTCCTTTTTCCCATTTTTTTCTGAGAAGTTTAAAATTTTGGCTTTCCTGACCTGTTTTTGCCTGGGACAAATCATTAAAATTACGGGAAACAATCACATTTTTGTCTCCATTTCGCAGACAATAACGCATTTTAAGATGATCTGGAATATCCTGCGGCCACTGGCCGGGGTCAATCCGTAAACGATAGGAATCATAAATTGCTGATTCCAGGGCCCGGCAAAGTGAACCATAACGGGTAATAAGATCATCCTTCAGTTCTCTGGCGGTTCGCGGAATTGGAATAAGTTGTCGTCTTATACTTTTAGGCAGACCTTTAAGGAGAAAAATTATTTTTTCTTCCAGAAGTCCGGGGACAAGCCATTCAAAAACATCAGGCCTTACATGGTCAAGGAGATCAACCGGAATAATGACGGTTACCCCGTCTTCAGGGCTTCCGGGAGCAAAATTATATTCCAGCTTAAAGGTTAATTGCCGACAACTGATGGACTTGGGAAAATCTTCCAGCCGCTCTTCGACAATCGGCTGCTTGAGCAGATCAGCTTCAGTCATCCACAGAAGTTTATCCCCTTTGGCCAAAAAACGATTAAGGGAATTTCTGTCCCGGACATCAGCGGGCAGCCGTTTGTTGTAGAAATCAAAAATAATATAATCATCAACTATTATATCTCGGCGGCGCAGCCGGTCTTCCACAGCCTCCAGAGAATTAATTAATTTCAGATTATATTTTAAAAATTTTGGTAAACGTCCGCCATATTTGTTTTCTACCAGGGCAGACTGGATAAAAATTTCCCTGGCCTCTACCTGGTTTATTCGCCCGTAATTAACCCGGCGCCCGC
>JANTFJ010000185.1 GCA_024763495.1 Desulfobulbaceae bacterium
GCCAGGATTGCTGATCTGTACGGTCAAAGGCTTGTCGCCGAGGATTATTGGGTACGTTTGGCCTTGTGTAAATACGAGCAGAGCAAGCCCACGATAGGCGGTTTCTACCTCCTGCTTGCTGTCTGCCGCCAGTTTCCCTTTGAAGATGGAACTTTTAGCCAGGGTATCAAAACCAAGAAGTTCAATTTCGACTTCGGCCTGGGAATGTATAACCAGTCTGGCCCAGGCAGAATAAGGAACTGCAGCAACAGAACAAATAAGCGTTAAAAGTATGATGAATATTTTTTGAGGTATTGAATTCTTTGAAGCTACGTAGGGTGCGTATCACGCACCATTTCTGGCTCCGGCATCATTTTTTTGGTGCATGATATGCACCCTATACCTGCAAAAAACATACCTGGCGATTATTACCCCGCTGGATGATATGTAGCGGGATTCCTGGGTAAACGAGTCGTGAGCGTCTTGGCATGGTTGGTAATTTAGCAACATTTTAGAATAACCTCAAGAAAAACCGTGGTCTGTCCCCTGTTTCATTCGAAGGTTAAGATTGGCAAATCGAAGTTCTAATGAAAAAGGCAGGTAATTCTGAAAAATCACCTGCCGTCTTCAAATCCGAGCTTATCGCAGAACATATCAACTTTTAGTGACATAACCACGTTTATATCATGGATGTGGCAACCTCAAAACAACGAGCAAAAAAATAAACTGCCTAAAGGCCTGGCTCTGTTCGATCTGTTTTTGTCAGTTTTGGCGGAAGAGATATAACCCGACGACCTCCGAGTTTTTCTGAGGCTTTGAGGTCGTCATAAATCGCTTGCAGATTAAAATTAAACTTCTTTGCATGTTCCAGCCGTGCTTTTCTTACTTCTTTAACAATTGGGTCTTGCCACATAGTTATTCTCCCATCAGTTCTTCCGGTGTACAAATTATAGGGGCAGCATAGCCTTGTGAAATACATACTGAAGCAACGCCTCTACGCATTTCGGCATTGGCAATATGACGACAGTTCCATGTTAAAATATAGTCCATGCCGTGTACAGTAGCCACCGCGATGTGAAGGGCATCTTCTTTCACACTTTCCGGGATAGGCCCCACTTGAACAAGACAGCTGGCTAAATCCAGTATATCCTTGTTCAGTTCCAGAAGGGGAATATTTTTCAATGCTTTAAGCCGCTTTTGAGAAGCTGCTTTATCCCCGGGGGATTAGGGGACGTTCTTCAGATTATAAGTTTCGGTTTGTCAACGAGTGTAAAATGTATTTCTTCAACAAATATCATGTTTTGTTCTCATTCAAAAAAGAGATACAGAATGTAAGAAACTTATAATCTGAAGAACGTCCCTCCATATTCGCTAACCAGTGAAAATCGTAGGACGATTATTTTTATAAGGAGAAAAACAGAAAATATTATCCAAAGACCAGAGGTTCAATTTAAGAAGAAGGCGCACTGACGGTTAAGATTGGAAAGATGTATATTATCTTTTTAAGGTGCCAGAACCATCATCACGATATCCCAAGCAGTCACTACAAACATAAGTGAAAGTTATGGTATTGCTGTCTTGTATTGTACCAATGCTATATGTGGTTCCGGGGCACCCTGGGGTGGTTTGATTAACAGTAAAATTCAATTGACTGCCATTAATAGTGCCGTTCATTGTACCTTGGGCACCGTTTTCAGCGCTAAATAACCCTGTTATGGTGTTGCCTGATTGTATTAAAGAAAAATTAGCGCTGACTTCACTCCAGCCTTGTGCTCGAAGTATGCTATCAGTATATGTCCCCACCCACATTCCGGTCAAATCAATGTCATTTACGCTATATTCATGCCGGGTGTACCGGTCAGTTATTACAGTGGTGGCTGACTGCTCCCAGTTAGAGTTAGAATCATAGTCAGAATAAACCTCAATATCCGGCACGGAAACATGAAAGAAATTAACATCTATCCGTCCACCGGTATCAAACCAGACCTTGACAAACAACTCTGGATTTTCCGAGCTTCCCCATGAAACATCTGATGGGTTGGCATAAAAATATCCCCAAACAACTTTATCCCCCCGTGATGTGGTATCTTGTCCACCCTGACGAAACACAGCGTCAACAAGTCCTTTCTCTTCAGTATTAATCATGGCGCCTATGTCTAAAGTCCCGCTGATTGTATAGGCATAAGGATTTCCTGTCTGACTGTATCCTGATGGTGCAATGCCATCTTCCGTCTGTACCTCGGAAGCACTCTGTCCGTTTTTATAATATTGTCTAATGTAACGTTGGGAGGTAGTGGTAGTTCCCTGCTCATCCACAGTGCCATCATAATTAAAATCTGAATATACTTAAATATCCGGAACAGAGACGTGGAAGTAGTTGACATCAACCCGACCGCTGACATCAAACCAGACCTTGACGAATATCTCCGGATTATTCAAGCTACCCCAGTTAACATCAGAAGGATTGGCATAAAAATATCCCCATAATACCATATCACCTCTGGATGTTGTGTCCTCACCACCTTTTTGCCAGACAGCTTCAACAGGACCTTTTTCTTCAGTATTAATAACGGCGGCAATCCAAAGGTCGGAAGTAATCTGGTTCCCTGAAGGAGTTAAGGCAAAGGTGGGCACAGCAGAAAGACAAAAAGCCATAACCGCTATAGCCAATATAATTATTTCATTGTTTCTTCTCTTCATTGTCATTTCCTCAATTATTATAGTGGCTCAACAACACGACACTTCAACCACGTCAAATTTAAAAACAGGTAAATTGAGTCATGCGGTAATCCCCACGAAAAATAAAAGTGATGGATTCAGTGAACCTCGGAAGGAGTTTATGGTAGAACCACCGTATCCTACACACTAATGCGGGATACCCGCAACCCAATTTAAGACGAAGTATGAGCCGCCCCTGTTGTATAATGAAAGATATCTCAAAAAATTTCATTTCAACAAACAGGAGGCAGCTCATGAAAGAATTTATAAAAAGGTTTTCAGGTCTAGTCAAGGGAACTATCAGTGGATTTGACCGAATAGTTTTCAAAGGACTTGTACTTCCTTTGATGTCTTCCTGTGAAGTGATGTTTTTCTGCAGATCCAGAAGTATCCTTAACAAAGATTATAAGCAATGGATGATGACACAAACAGCAGGGATAATTGAGGGATTAGGGGACGTTCTTCAAATTATAAGTTTCGGTTTGTCAGCGAGTGTAAAATGTATTTCTTCAACAAATATCATGTTTTGTTCTCATTCAAAAAAGATATACAGAATGTAAGAAACTTATAATCTGAAGAACGTCCCTCCATATTCGCATATTCAACGAGTATATGGCCGGAATAATACAAGTACTTTCTCCAGAGAAAAAAATTGAGTTTTCTAGTGGTTTTTATGGGCGCGTTATGAAAAAACAGTTTGAAAAGAGTATACAGTAAGAAAAACATGTGGTCAGGTCTTGAAATATAACTTTCTTATATTTCAAGACGTTACCATGTCTTTTGCGTCGCAGGGCGTGGAGCACGCGCATGGCGGCGTCCCTGAATCACTTACAGTTATGGGGTTGTCGCTGCTAGGGTGTACTTTATTGAGCGCTATCGGTGTAAGGATAAAGAGTGACAGGATATTGAATTCTTAAGGATCCAACAAACAGGAAGTTAGAGGTACCAGGACAATGTGTCAAGAATAAAGATTTGACCCCATTGAAATAGCACGGAATAATGGGCTAGAGAATATAACGGCTCAAATCCTCATTCTCGGCCACCTCAGCCAGTTGCTGACGAACGTAATCAGCAGTCACAAGAAATGTTTTTTCTTCCATGTCAGGCGCGGCAAATGACAATTCTTCCAGCATTCTTTCCATTATGGTATGCAGGCGCCTGGCCCCGATGTTTTCAGTCCTGTCATTTACCTCAGCAGCCATTTTTGCTATTTCTCTGATAGCATCATCTTCAAAGGTCAATTCAATACCCTCTGTGGCTATGAGGGCAATATACTGTTTAACCAGGGCATTTTGCGGTTCAGTTAGAATCCTGAAAAACTCTTCCTTGCCCAGGGCGTCAAGCTCTACCCTGATCGGGAAGCGTCCCTGAAGTTCAGGAACCAGATCAGAAGGCTTGCAAAGATGAAAAGCGCCGGAAGCGATAAAAAGAATGTGATCTGTCCGTACCATGCCGTACTTTGTCGTCACAGTAGACCCTTCAACAATGGGCAGCAGGTCGCGCTGTACACCTTCTCTTGATATTTCACCGGATTGAGAGACGCCCTGGCGAGAGGCAATTTTGTCTATTTCATCAAGGAAAACTATGCCTGACTGCTCCGTACGTCGAATGGCAAGCTCAGTTACCTTGTCCATTTCAATCAATTTTTCCGCCTCTTCATGCTTAAGAATTTCCAGGGCTTCACAGACTTTCAATTTTCGCCGCTGGTTCTTTTTGGGGAATATTTTACCAAACATATCTTTCATGCTGGAGCCGACATCATCCATTCCCGTGTTGGAAAAAATTTCAACCATGGGCATTTGCTGGGGTTGCTGCACATCCATTTCCACTATTTTATCATCAAATTTTCCTTTATGAAGCATTTGACGAAATTTTTCTCTGGTTGAATCCGGGGCAACTTCGGGAATATCCATCGGCACTGGGTTGGAAGCAGTATTTTTAGATGCTGGAGCCAGGGGGGGCAGCAAAAGGTCAAGGATTCTTTCTTCAGCCTGGCGGGCAGCTTTGATTTCAACCTTTTCACCGGCCTCTTTTTTGACCATATTAATAGCAAGCTCGGTCAGGTCGCGAATCATGGATTCGACGTCTCTTCCGACATAGCCGACTTCGGTAAATTTTGAGGCCTCTATTTTTAAAAACGGTGACTGGGCCAGGTTGGCCAATCGCCGGGCAATTTCAGTTTTGCCGACTCCGGTAGGCCCTATCATGATAATATTTTTCGGGGCTATTTCATCACGCAGCGGCGGTTCAACCTGCTGCCGACGCCAGCGATTTCTCAAGGCAACAGCCACAAAACGTTTAGCGTCATGCTGGCCGATTATATATTCATCAAGTTTATTGACGATTTCTTTTGGAGTTAATGGCGTTCCGTCTGTCATATTTTTTCCACCACAAGATTATTATTGGTAAATACGCAAATTGATCCTGCTATTTTCATGGCTTCCCGGCAAATATTTTCCGCGTCCAGGTCACTATGCCTGATAAGTGCCTGAGCTGCGGCCTGGGCATATGGCCCACCTGAACCAATGGCAAGAATATTGTCATCAGATTCTATAACATCACCGGTACCGGTAAGCAGAAATGAATGTTCACTGTCCGCGGCAATAAGCATGGCCTCCAGCCGGCGAAGCATTTTGTCGGTTCGCCAGTCTCTGGCCAGCTCAACAGCGGCTCGGGTAAGATTCCCGCTATACTGTTCAAGTTTCTGTTCCAGGCGGTCAGAGAGAGTAAAGGCATCAGCCGTTGCCCCGGCAAAACCGCAGACAACCTTATCATTGTAAAGCCTGCGAACTTTACGGGCCTGGTGTTTCATTACCGTATTGCCCAGGGAAACCTGGCCGTCTCCGGCAATAACCGTCTCCCCCCTGTGCTGGACTGATATAATTGTTGTTGATCTTATTTTCATTGGGTTCTCGTATAATAATGTTCTGTTGTAACTATTCAGATACACTTCATCTGCACGTGATAAGTCTGTCTTACATAGCATCAGTATGCGAAGTTTATGCCCGTAGTATGGGTGCCAGCCTTATCACGCACAGCTAAAGCACACGGAGTCTCACT
>JANTFJ010000186.1 GCA_024763495.1 Desulfobulbaceae bacterium
GATGCCGCCATGTGCCCGTTTCAACGCTCGCGATAATACATCAGGTATATCGCGGCGTTGAAACGGGTGCAGGGTGGTGTTCATGGAGCGCTTACTTATCTCTGAACAAAACGGGCTGACTATAACAAATTTGCTGAAATTTAATAGTACAATTATCGTAACTGTTCAGCTGCGCCTCACGGAGTCTACGCTTACCTCTTCGCCCATTTAGTCCCTTAGAATTAATTTTCGTGTTTTTTATGGCAAGAAATTGAAAAGTTTCTTTGAAATAAAAAACTTGCATCTACTGTTAAGGGACTTATCCAGAGCCTTAATTTCTCTTCCAGTTTATCTGGGCTAGGCGCTTAAGGCCATTTATAAACAATTTGTAACTGCTCACAGGGGTTAGCGAAGTTAGGACGCTTACCCCATGAGTAGTTACGTCGATTTTATATTTTTTATAATATCCATATATTAGCCAAATCAGCAACCTCGGCCTAAGGTGATAATAAAGTTTGCAGGAGTACCCCAAGGGCATTTCCTCTGGGCGATCCATGCTGTGAGCTCTGCATCATGTATTATCGCTCAGGGGGCTGAGCTCCTACAGAGGCTGAATTTTTCTTGAGTTACGATGCGGCAATTTACTGCCAGAGGCCTCTTTTTAAGGCACATCTAAACAGTTACAGCACAGTGGGACGGGTAGTTTTTGCCCTTTGCTGAATAGTTACCAATTATCATGAATTTCTATCTATAGTCCTTCCTGCATAGAAATTATCTATTTTTCTTTTATTGTTAAATGGTTTATTGAGTTACGGTAACCGTTCACCAGGGAGTAAATCTTTGCAATATTTAAATCTCTAAGCGTTTACCAGTGCCTTGGATTCGGAGTCGGAGTTTATGCCCTTTCTGCGGAGTCCCGTTCCTCGCTTACCTGCCCAACTCTGTGTTATTTTGAAAAAATAATACTCCGGAAAGCGAGCTGGCAAGACTCCGAGATATCAACTATATGACTGCGTTTTTTTTCGAAATGCCTTGGAGTCTGGCGCTTACCTGATTTGAGAAAAAATGCCTATTTTAGGACAGCCACCTGGACTAAGGGCTGTAAGGAGAAACAGTAAGCGCTCCATGAACACCACCCTGCACCCGTTTAAACGCCGCGATATACCTGATTGTATTATCGCGAGCGTTGAAACGGGCACATGGCGGCATCCCTGAAACGCATACAGGCCGTGCCTTATCAAAAGTCAAGGTGTGGTTTATTGATCGCTAAGGAGAAACATGAAAGAACAATTAACTCTGGACTGCACAAATTTGCCCTGTCCCCAGCCGGTTATCAAGACCAGGAATACTCTGGCAGAGATGAGCGGCAGGGAATTGACGGTAATTGTCGATAATGAAGCCGCAGTGGCAAATGTCAGCCGTTTTGCTGAAAGCCAGGGACATACAGTAGAACTTAGAGCCAAAGGTGCTTCTTTTTATCTGTTTGTAAAAAAAGGCAAAGAAAAACAGGCTGTCAGGCCGGAGTCGGTTATCGAATGCGGAACAGGAAAAGTCAAAAAAAAGAATGCGGTTTATATTTCCGCCAATCTTATGGGCCATGGCCCGGAGGAGTTAGGTAAAATATTAATGACCGCCTTTTTTGAGAGCATTACTCATCTTGCCGGAGAAATTTCACAAATTATTCTGGTTAATTCTGCGGTCAAACTGGCCACAGAAGAATCAGAAGCACTTCATCATCTCCAGGAACTGGAAAAAACCGGGATTGAAATCATGGTCTGCGGCACCTGTCTTAATTTTTTTAAGATTAAAGAACCTAAAGCAGGAACCGTTTCTAATATGTATGCTATCCTCGAAGCAATGAGTAAGGCTGATAAAGTTATCAGCCCTTAATCCCGGGAGGCACTAAAAACAACTGTCTCCAAAAGTAATCATCCACAATTCCGGATTTTTAATTAATTTTTTAGATATTTTATTGAAGTCTGCCGAGCCGAAAAAACGAATGTCCCATTGAGGAAGATCAAAAAATTTTTCACGCCGGTATGGGGTTTCCCTGCCGGATGTGGTAATACACCTGACAAGATGACATCCCTGGTTTTTTGCTGCTCTCAGCGCCCCCTGAACCAGAATGGCCATGGTTTTATTGTCGCCGGGCTTTGCGACTAATTCCATCAGCATGCCTTCGGAAAATCCATTTTTTGTTAATGGCCGGCCAGATTCAAGAACAAAATAACCAAGCAGTTTTTTGTTTTTCAGCAGGCCGTAAAATGTATATTTTTTGCCAGGATCAGCCTGGTAGCGCCATTGCAGGTATTGTCTGGTGCGACAGACGGAAATTGGGTAATAAGGTGCTACTTCTTCCCACAATTGATCAAATTCCGGGCCTATTTTTTTGATTTCCCGCAGGTTGACCAACTGGTCTTGACCTGGAGGATGGGCTAAGAATGGTTTTAGCAGCCATTTGGACAGTGGGCAGAGCATACTGCCCATAATTGGAATTTTATTTTTTAAAAAAGGCGTGGGATCAAGGTAACAGGTCAGGCGTTTAAAGCCGGACATCTTAAACCAGGATGTTTTTTTCAGAAGCAGTTGAAGGGCTGCTTCGCTGGCACCTATTGACATGATGATCTCATGTTTTTTACTTAAATGTCTATACATTGTTTGAGCAATGCCTAAACCTTGAAAACGGGGATGAACCATCAAATCTGTTCCCCAGTAAAAGGGTAGGCGCTGCTGGTTAACCTGAAATGGAACAGGCAGCAGGGCTGCTGCCCCGGCTATTTCACCATTTTTTTCCGCCACGTAAATAACCGGAGCTCCCGAAGGTTGAAAGGGGTTATTGTCAAATTTCCACTCCCATAGGGCCGGATCATAATCTTTATTAAAGGCTTTTTGGAAAATCAGCCATAATTCCTCTCGGTCACGACAGTGAAAGGGGCGTATAATCAAGTCGGAATTCACAATTATTCAGTTGGTGTTTGATTAATTTGACAGAAGTTCAGGATAGCGCTCAATAAAGTACAACCGGACGGCGACAACCCCATAACCGGAAGGGGTTCAGGCGTAAGGCATTTATGACCAGGAGGCTTCTATTCTCGGACAACCTCCCAGCAGGTTAGAGGCCGAAAATATTATTAAATTTCATTTGGTTTAACTGTTCCACAAAGGCTTGTATTTTCGTTATCATACTGCTTGGTTGTCTGCTCTGATCAAGCGAATCACCTTCCAGGAAAAGAACCGGATAACCACTGTTGCGGAGCAGATTCTGGATACTTTCGCCCGCTAATGGGCAATGGCCGAAGAAATGAACGAAAAGAATTATTCCGTCCACTTGATAATCTTTTGCCATTTTGAGCAAAGAATCCATTCTGGTGTTTAAGTGATTGATCGGTTGCATGATTCGCCTGGCAATGCTTTCATAGGGATGATCCGGATTCATCGGCGGCCAGTGAATGTAGTTGAGCTCCTCGGAAACAATGGCACAGCCCAGCTCATTTTCCAGGTATGAAAATAAGTCTGAATTGTTATAGTCCCAGATATAGACCCATAAAAGACGGTGTTTTTCGTCAAGTTTGAAAATAGGCGGTTGACCTGACGTCAGGCTGGCAGCCCGTTCCCGCAGCTCATGATAACAGGATTTTGTAATTTCCGTGAATTCCCGGCTGCCCCAGCCGGAAGAATAAAGCATGGCTCGCTTGAGAAGTTCAGAGCCATAAGCAAGGGCTGGATTTTCTTGACGTAGTTTTTCTGTAAGCAGATGGTATTTTCTGGCCTCATCCGTGTTTTTAACAATTTCAACCAGTTTTTCCGGATCATGTTTGACCCCTAAAGTGTTTTCAATTCTGGCAACAGATTCCCGGAGCTGTTCCGCGACAAATTTTACGGCTAACTCATTGTCAAAATTAAAAGTCGGCAGATCAATAGCACATACCTGTCTTGCGGGATTGAGTCCAAATCGTTGTTGGGCGGCAGTTGTTAAACTTAACATATGCTGGCGGTAATAATCACAACTGCCGCTGGTGTGAAAAATAAAATCAGGTTGAGGAGTTTCAGGCAGACGGCCCATTACCGCGGATAAAATTGTGCAGCTGGCTCTTCCCAGTCCCTCTTCCTTTGACGCTGCAAGTATATGATCCCGGGCATTTTTATGATCAATTACGGCAAGAACCGGTAACGATATGGGCACAATGTCAAAAAGATAACATATTTCAGTTGGAAAAATAGTTCCTGTCCAGGCTGTTATGGGCCTTGAAGAATCTTGCCTTGCGGCCTGATAAATTTGTTTTTTAAGAAAATCTTTGCGCTGGCCGGAAGACTTAAGGGGCGGGCATATTTTTTTATCGCCCTGGTTGCCCGGGGTAATTTTTGTATATTCTTTTGCTAAAATAGCCGCTCCCAGAGCACCCATTAAATGGGAGACTGGTTTTATGTTGCCGGCCGCATCACAATAGTTCTTTATTTTCGGAACAATAAGAACTGATTCAGCGTCAGCATCTTTTCCCTGTCCTCTTTTGCAGAAATAATCCAATGCGAGCCTGACTCCTGAATTAAAGGAAACTCCACCCTGGAAAGAAATTTTACCGTTATAAGTTCGAAGATTGTGAATTACGGTACTATAAATTTGTTTGGCCTGGGCCCAGCAAATTGCCGCCGCCCGTTCTTCGATAGTTAACTGATTTTTCTTTTTGACATATGATGACTTGGTAAAAACCGTGCAGACAGAAGAAAACTTTTCTATTTTTAATGGCTGCGCGCTGCTCAGGGAATTAATATATTTTTGAATATATTGGCCGCCGAGTCGGCCAAATTCTGAAATATGAACATTTTCAACTTTTGCTATTTCGTCCAGGTAGGCCCCTGTTCCGGCGGCACATAATCCGCTCATGTGAAATTCCAGCGGATGAGAGAGTTTGATGACCTTGCTGTCCTGCCCGCCGACATCAATTATTGATTTGATATTTGTCGTGTTGGTGGCGCAATCCATTCCTCGACCATGAGCGGCAATTTCACTGACAATAATGTTCAGGGGGATTTTAAAAGGAATGTTTTTTTTCACCTGGCTACCGGTGGCCCCGAATCCTTTAATTTCAATATTTAATCGCTTCCGGCAGGAGGCAATAAAGTCATTTGTTTTTTGTATAATAAAAAAAGTATTACATGGCTGTCCGCAATCATGGCAGGACGAACAACAGCCGGAAAGATTCATATCTCTGGAAACGTTATTTTTTTCGCTTATAATACAATATCGAGAATCCAGAATGTTGTTTTTTGCATCAACAAGTACCAGAACGAGACTTGCCGCACCAACATCAAGGCCTAGATAGGCAAAGTTTTGTTGATTTTTATGTTTTTCCATTATTCTACGAACGCTTGTTTTTAGATTGTTGATTTGTGGCGACTTAACAGTAGGTTAGGAAATATGTCATGCTTATTAAGAGTTTGTGGATAAATTTAGTGGTTACTGAAAAAATTAATAAAAAAAAAGGGGATAATACCCAGCTAAGATAGCAAACTGCGCATGAATAGACAACTTAAAAAAATGTAAATGCTCAAGGGCACCGGATAGTGAAAGTGGACTTAGAATTTTTGGTAACCGTTCACCAGGGAGTAAATCTTTGCAATATTTAAGTCTCTAAGCTTACATCTTCGCCCGTTTAGGCGTGTTCACATAGTATACCTCAACTTTCTGACTTGTTGTTTTGTTAATGATTTCTATAAATTATACAATTTGCAGCATAGATATATCGTCATTCCGGCATGTCTTTAGCCGGA
>JANTFJ010000187.1 GCA_024763495.1 Desulfobulbaceae bacterium
ACCTCCGGCCAACTACATGCCGGAATGACGTGATAGAAATTGTCCAAATTTTAGCAGACCTACGGTTGGGTGCCACCACCACATATGGAGAAGTTACAAAAAATCAAAACAAAAAATTGTTTAGACAATGGCCGTAAGCGCCTAATGAGTGCAAACCTCAGTATTTGTAACTGGTTGCAGGATGCCTGTCTCAAGTTTATCCGGGCCGTGAAAGGCAAGGGGAGATTCCTCTCCCTTTTCATAAGCCTGATGCCAGTTTTCCGGTACCGGCAGCCTGGCATAGAACTCAGTTCGTTCAGCTTCAAGCAACAGACGGGGCTTGTTCATAAAATCAGCGGCACAATATGCTTTTTTCCCTGTTGCGCGGCCCAGATTATCCAGCCAGTCAAGACCCTGGCAGGAACGTAACAAATGATGGTCAATTATGAGTGTGGCTCCATCGGCAGCCAGCCTGACGCTGTTTTCCCAGGCCTGTTTACGCATGGACAAACTTAGTGCCTGCAGGTACAGGGGCGGGCCGGCGGCAAAAACGATGTCCGGATGCCAACTGAGAATTTTTTCTATTGTCGTCCTGTCCAGAAGTTGAATATCGGAGGCATGGACAAATACCTGCTCACCCATATCTATCCGGGTCATCATAACGCTGCCGAAACCGCTTTCTGCTGCCCCGTGCGGCACTGGATTTGAAAAATTTAAAATATTTTCCAACCATTCTCCAGCTCTTTTTATTTTAGAACCGAATAATTCCGCGAGTTCCACGGCACGACGATGCATCCTGGGTGAGAGACCTTCTGCCGGAGGCAGCCGGACGCGCGCCCCAGGCAAAAGATCCGGAACCTGTTTGAATGAAAGCTGATACGGGTTGGCCCTGAGCAGAGGAATATGATCACCATGAAAATGACTGAAAATGATATCCGTGGCAGTCGCCATTGCCTTAATAATATCATTTCTAATCTTTATGCCGTTTGCTATCTGGCAGGGGTGGGGAAGCAGACCATGACGCCGGTATCCCAGAGCAAGACCGGGATCAATGAGAATCCGCCTGCTGCCGACTGTGACCAGACAGCACATGCCGCGAACTCCAAGCGATTCAGTTCCTAATATTTTAATTTTTTCACAAGACATAGAGCGGCAATCAGCAAAGGGCATGGGGGGATATACGTAACTGTTCAGCTACACGTAAGCGAGGAACGAGACCCCGAATGAACAGCTAAGCACCCTAAAAAAACAGGGCATAAACTCCGACTCCGTGAGGTGCTGGTGAACGCTTACTATTTACTTACGCCGTCTATTAACAATAGTAACCTGAAATGGCTCATGAACTCCAACTGTTGAGGCAAAATTGCGCAGTCTTTCAATCACCGGAAAAGAAACCTCCTGGCCCTTGACCGCCAGCAGCAGACCATTTTCAGCAAGTACATCCTGATCTACGATCATTCCCGGCTTAAGTCCCATAACGTCAATCATTTTATGAATACGCTCAATATTTTCGTTTTCAATCCTCTTCAGGACTTCCAGCAGTTTGGGATTATACTCCCCCTCACGCCGGGCCAGCAGCTCACAGGCATATTCATGTTCACACCCCTGAAAGCACAACTCGTCATAATCCAGGATAATTCGTAAAATCTGGGCTCCTGCCTGCACCAGTTTTTCCTGGGAAGATGCTGGAGGGTTAAATTTTTTATAAGGCAGGAGCTGCAGACCTATCATCTGGGAAATAACCTCAAAGCGGGAGATATTAGCCAGCAGCCTGGCACCGGCTGCTGGATGAGACTGAAACATGAGCTGTTCTTCTTCATCAATTTTAATTCCCTTATACATCTTTTCCAGGGTCTCACTGGGCAGGGTGACACAACCGATCTGGGAAAGCAGGGCCGCTATCTGGAACTGCCAGAGGCCGGGCAGTTTCAACATGGCCGCCATGGCCCGGACATAATTTTTTATCCGATTGGCCCGGCTGAAGGCCGCCGGATTAACCATGCTTAAAATTTCGGTAAGCACCTTGATACTGCCGCTCAAGGTCTTGTTGAGCAGTTCTTTTTCAGCCGTAATCAGGCGGTATTGCTCAATAGCCCCTCTTATGCCGCTTTCCAGTATTTCCGGCGGACATGGTTTATTAAAAAAACGAAAAATACTCCCCTCATTGACCGCCTTAATCGCGGTTTCCTGGTCGGCATTGCCGGTCAGCATCATCCGCACCGTGTCCGGGGCAATCTCTTTTACTTTGGCTAAAAGCTGCACCCCGTCCATTTCCGGCATTCGCATATCGGAAACCAGCACGGCAAACGGGCCTTTTTCCTGGATAACCTTTAAGGCCTCTGCCCCGGAAAGGGCAGTAGTGATTTTAAATTTTTTACGATGCTGCCGCTTCAAGGCATCCAGGACATTGGATTCGTCGTCGACAAAGAGAACCTTGTTATTTGACATTATTCATCACCTTGCAATAATATCTGCCACTCGGCAAAGCTGTCCAGGCATCCCACCCTGGCCAGATACTCCTTATCCGGCTCATATTGCTCAGCCGCTGTTTCGCTGTCCCTGTTATGGGTAATCAAATTTGCCGCGTAAACTGCGGTAAGAGCCTCAAAGGTGTTGCCCGGATACCTGCCCGGCCGGTGATGATAGGCAATGGCATCGATCACTGAGCTGGGAAACCCCCATAACCCCAGGAGATAAGCACCTATTTCCGCGTGGCCCGCCTGAAATATTTTCGTTTCAGCCTGATAACAGCTAATCCCGTCTTTTTCCATCAATTTTTTAACCTGACCATATTCATCGGGCAGGTTAGCTGCCAGCACAAGTTTGCCGACATCATGCATGAGTCCGGCAATAAGCGCGTCATCAGCTATAGCCTTACTGCCGCAATTTTCACCAATCTTCCGGGCCAGCCCTCCCACAGCCATACTGTGATTCATTAATGCAGGAAGAGAGATGCCGGCCAGTACGTTTTTTTCATAATCAGCAAAAATCTTGACAGTCAAAACCAGGGATTTTATGGTATCAAGCCCAAGCAGATGAACAGCCTGTTCCGGGCTTTTGACATTACTGAAATGACCGAAAAATGCCGAATTAACCAGTTGCATGATTTTAGCGCTCATCCCGATATCTTTAGTTATGCATTGAGCCACATCATCAACTGAGCTGTCCGGGTCAGCCAGCAGTTTCTGCAGTTCAACATAAACTTCCGGCAGGCTGGGCAGGGTATCTATTTTAGCCGTTATCCGGCGTAATACCGGATGAGTGAGAAGATTATAAAGCTGGCAGGCCCGGTGCAAAGTGGTCTTTAACTGCTCCGGTTCGCAGGGCTTGGCCAGAAACTGATGTACCACGCCAACGGTGCGCAGTATAGAATCATCATCGGCCTGGCCGGTAAGCATAATGCGAATGGTCTGGGGATATTTTTGCTGGATTGCCCCTAACAGCTCAGCTCCATCCATACCCGGCATCCGCATATCGGAGACAACCACGTCAAAAGGCTTATCCTTCATTAATTCCAGGGCCTGACGCCCGCCCTCGGCAAATTTCATGTCGATCCCCTTGCGCAGGGAACGCAGCATGCGGCGCATACCGTCAAGAATATTAGGTTCATCATCAACAAAAAGAATTCTTTTTTTCTCCATCCCTATCTCTCCAGGGGCAGCCGGATAATAAAGACCGTTCCCTTGCCTGTTTCCGATTCAACCGTCAGGGAGCCTTTATGTTTAACAACTATGATATCTCGGGCAATGGCCAGGCCCTGGCCGGTTCCCTTGCCCACCTCCTTGGTGGTAAAAAAAGGATCAAAAATTTTATCCTTGATAACATCAGGCATGCCCTGGCCATTATCAATTATCCTGATTTCAGCCATGTTGTTTTTCAGGCCGGTGACAACTTTAATAATCCCTTTTTCCCCTTCCGGGTTTTCGCCAAGTTTTTCCTTAATGGCCTGGGCGGCGTTAACCGTAATATTAAGGATTACCTGGCCCATCTGGTCAATAAGGCAGAGGACGGAGGGCAGCTCAGGGTCAAGGGCCAGCTTGACATCAGCCACATATTTCCACTCATTGCGGGCCACGGTAACTGTGTTTTTTATAATCCTGTTTAGATCAGCCGGCACCATTTCCTTGCTGCCCGGATGGGAAAATTCCTTCATGGCCCGGACAATTGTGGTGACCTGTTTTATCCCCTGGCGCGACTGTTTAATGGCCTTGGGGATTTCCTCAGCCAGGTATTCCCAGTCCGCCTCCTCCAGCGCCTCGTTCGCCTGCCGGCTGACTTCCGTAAGCCCGGGCTCTTTTTCAGCAGCGGCAATAAGTTTAACCTCTGACTCAACAACCTCGGCCAGATCGTTAAAGGCCTCATCAAGAAAATCTATATTGCTGCCGACATACTGGGCCGGGGTATTAATCTCATGGGCAATACCGGCGGCCAGTTGGCCCACTGATTCCATTTTCTGGGACTGGAGCAGGCGGTTCTGCATCTGTTCCCTTTCCTGTTGTCTTTTTTTCTGCCTGGAAATATCCCTGACAATGGAAATGCAGCGGCCTTTGCCGTCTTGCGGGACAATATACTGCATGGTTACTTCCACTGGAATGCCGCCGTTGTCCTTGTGCCAGTGAGTAGTCTCAAATGTAAGGGAAGGTCGTTCTTTTTTAACAAGCATCTCGATCATGCCCCGGAAATCTTCTTCGGTAAATTCCGGTTTAATATCAAGGGGAGTCATGGTCAGCAGTTCTTCTTCCGTATAGCCCACCTGTTTAACAGCACCCTTATTGAAATAGAAAAACCGCAGGGTATCGGGCCAGAACATAAAGACGCAATCCTTAATGTTGTCCAGGGTAATCTTGAAATCAGCCAGATCCGACTGCGCCTTTTTCTGGCTCTCAAAGAGAAGATGGAGACGCCAGGTGCCTACTCCCAGTCCTCCCAGACCCAGGAGCCAGAGGGTCAGGTAAACCAGATAGCTGTCAATGAGCCGGGATCTGGCAATTTTATCAAGAACATCCATAGGAATGGCCACACTGATTCCGCCCCTGATATCTCCAACTTTATACCCTTGATCACCATGACATTTCAGGCATCCCTTTTTGACGAATAACGGTTTCATGAAACGAAAATATGATTTTCCGTTGATGGTGGTAACTGCTGTTTGTTGATCGCTGCCCAGGGCAAACTGCCGCAGTGCCTCCTGCTCCCAGCCATCAGCTTTATTCTCCGGCCTGATTGGCTTTAAGCTGGTAATATGACTGATAAAGTCTCTCTCATTTTTTTGCAGTTCATGAACCTGGCGGGTCATATAGGCTGGATTTATCAAGGTAAGTTGGCGACCGCTCGGGGTGGAGATATCTCGTTCGTTGACATGCAGGTAGGGATTAGGCTGGGTAGATTCGTCAACAGTAACGTAAACTCCGCCATGCATGGCATTCCAGCGCCGATAAGTCACATCATTGTTAAAGGATGTCCGGGCCTGAATGGTGGCCACGGCCTTAATTTCCTTTTTAACCTGGATCATCTCATATCCCATGGCCACCAGCATGATTATTGACCAGCAGAGAGCCAGAATAAAAAAATGGACTTTCATGTTAATGTTGTCGCCTTTTTTAATAAAAAAATTGTTCATATCGGTTTGTTAGTGTTTATGATAGCGATCAATAAACCACACCTTGACTTTTGGGAAGGCACGGCCTGTAAGCGTTTCAGGGATGCCGCCATGTGCCCGTTTCAACGCTCGCGAT
>JANTFJ010000188.1 GCA_024763495.1 Desulfobulbaceae bacterium
GGTTGTGGGCAATGCCCGTATTAGTTACCTGTCAGGTAACGCTTTGCGCAATGACCTGCGAGAGCATGGCTCCTGTGTAGGTCATGGTGCGAGCGGAGCGAGTTCCATGACATTTATGTCTGGCCCCACAGTAATCTGCGGGAAAGAAAGTTTCTGATTTCTCATTTTTTTGTATTGCACCCATGACGAAAATCTCCGGCACCCTGTGAGCAGTTACCTCTGCTTTTAATATTTACTAGTTAAAAAAGTGAAAATTAATCCTCGATTCATTGGTTTTGATATTGACTGCGTGGTAGCTGATACCATGGAGGCCTTTATCCGTCTGGCTGATAAAGATTACGGTCTGACGGTTACCCCTGAGCAGATTACCCGCTTTCGGGTGGAAAAATGTCTTAATATTGATCCGGATATAATTGAGAAAATTTTTTTAAAACTGTTGGTTGATCCGAAAAAAAGCGGTTTAAAACCCATGAGTTATGCGGTAGATATCCTGACTGAGCTGGCAGATTATTCTTGTCTTTATTTTGTTACGGCCCGGCCTGATCCAAAACCAATAGACACCTGGCTATATAGTGTTCTTGGCCCTGAAGTTTACAAAAAAGTAAGACTGGCCGCAACTGGAGAACATGATGGCAAGTCTGAATATATTCATGAAATGGGCCTTAAATATTTTGTTGATGACCGGGTTGCAACCTGCCTGCAGCTCGCAGAGGAAGGAGTTAATTCCATTGTTTTTCAGCAGCCCTGGAATGAAGGCCGTCATGATCTGCCGTTTGTTAATAACTGGCTTGATATTCGTGAGTTATGCCTGTAAACGTAAGTAATCCTGAACCCCTTAGCGTTATGGGGTTGTCGCCCCCTGGGTGTCCTTTATTGAGCGCTGTCCTGTAAACCTTAATACAGCTTTTTAAATTCCAATGAACTGTCCATATTGTCAAAACAAGATAAAGGTCTATAAAAATCCGGTTCCCACCGTTGATATAATTATTGAGGTAGGTGGCGGTATTGTCCTGATTAAAAGAAAAAATCCTCCTTTTGGCTGGGCCCTTCCCGGAGGATTTGTTGATTATGGTGAGTCACTGGAAGAAGCTGCCATCCGTGAGGCCAGGGAGGAAACCGGCCTTGATATCAAGCTTATCAATCAGCTTCATACCTATTCTGACCCTCGCCGTGATAAGCGCCAGCATACTATTTCAACGGTTTTTATTGCTGGCGCGAAAGGTGAACCGGTTGCCGGTGATGACGCGGTCGGAGCCCAGGTCTTTTCCGGCGCAAATCTCCCCCCGCTTGTTTTTGATCATAATTATATTTTGCAGGATTATTTTTTCTTTAAAAAAAATGGTTATATCGGGGATCAGGGCTCGCTCATAAATAACTGTAACTATTCAGGTAGGGGCGAAAAGCTGCCATAACCGCAGTCATGTAACTACTCATGGGGTGAGCGCTTAATGAGTGCAAATATCAGTATTTGTAGGTGCTTACATGGTGCCGAAGATTTTGTGATCAGACTGGCGCAGCATACTGGTGCTATGTAAGACAGGCTGAGCGCGGAAAGATTCGGTGCCATGTGAGTAGTTACCAAATAACTTCGCATTCTGGGCGCTCTTTTTTGACCGTTTTTTTATGTTTGCCGCATCTCGTTTCGTACCACTACTCCAAGCTGCTCCAGTGAATAGGGTTTTAATATAAAAGAACTGGCCCCGATTTTTCTGGCCTTTTTTACATCCTCATTTTCGGAAAAACCACTGGCGATTACGGCCTTCTGCTCCGGCCTGAATTTAATAATTTGTTTGTAGGTCTGGTAGCCATTAATGCCGGGTTCCATGAGCATATCAAGAAACAGGAGGTCAACCGGTTGCTCCCGCAGGTATTCAACTGCCTCTTCACCGCTGGCCACCGCCTCAACGCTATAGCCAAGTTTGCTTAACATCAAAATGGCAATATCACGTTGCTGGGGCTCGTCATCCACTACCAGGATAGTGCCGCTGCCGGTAAGATCATTAAAGGCGACAGGGGATTTTTTTTCGTCAACAGAGGTCTTGACGGCTGGGAAATACAGGGTAAAAACAGTTCCATTTTCACTACTGGTAACCTTGATTGCCCCGTTATGATCCTGGATGGTATTCCAAACTACGGCAAGGCCCAGTCCGGTGCCGCTCCGTCCCATTTTCTTTTTTGTATAAAATGGTTCAAAGATCCGCTCCTGATCTTCAATCGGGATACCAGGGCCGTTATCGCTGACAGTAAGCACTACATAGTGGCCGGGAATAATATTTATTCCTTCCAGCCCGGCAAGATAATTTAATTTTTGATTACAGGTAGCAATGGTAATCATGCCTGCCCCGGCAATTGCCTCAGCAGCATTGGTTAACAGGTTCATGAGGCATTTTTTAATATGGATCGGCGAACATTCAATATTAAATAGATTCGCTTCAAGTTTTGTGCTGATCTTCACCTCGGGATAAAATGATTTCAGGTGCATTGCCTCGGGAGATTCCAGATATTCTCTGATCAGTGTGTTTAAGCCGGCAACCTCCCTTACCGTAGCCACACCCCGGGCCACGGTCAACAGATCAGTAACTACAGCCGCGGCCCTGAGTCCGGATTCCCTTATTGCCTTAATAGGTTCGCGAAGTTCATCTCCCGGTGGGAGTTTCAAAAGGAGAAGTTCCGGATAACTGATCACTCCAGAGAGGATATTGTTCAGGTCATGTGCTACTCCGCCGGCCATCATGCCGATAGCCTCCATCTTCTGGGCCTGGTGGAGCTGTTTTTCAAGTTTAAGATGCTCGGTCTTTAACCTGTCCCGTTCAACAATCTGATCTTTGAGCATCTCGTTGGTTCGGCTGAGTTCAGCCTCCGTGGTCTTCAGGGCTGTGATATCCCAAAAACTGCCGACAATCTTGGCGGACATTTCCCTGGAAGTCGGAATATTTGCAATGTTCATGGAAAGTATCTTGGCATTTCCCTCTTTGTCCACGATTGAAAGTTGGTGATCGGTCATCAGGTTAACCAGATCACAATGGTTTGAACAGGTTACGCATCCTGGGTTATTACTGATTTTTTGCAGGATGCATGGTTTTCCAATGACCTCCATGGGGGTATAGCCGGTAATCAACTCGGCGGCAGGATTCCAGGAAAGAATTTTCCGGGAGGCGTCGAGGGTAAACATGGCGGCCGGGCTGGTAGAGAGGATGGTGTGCAACTCATGGCGCTGGGCCTCCTGCTCCCCGGCAAGATGATATTTGGCGCTGAGGGAGATAGCCAGCTGCTTCAATTCTTCCGGATCAAACGGTTTGCGGAAATACAAAAGCTTGTCTGATGAACCAACTGCCCGTGAAATTTCTGCACAGGAGCGATCAGAAAAGGCGGTGACTATAACAATTTCTATGTCAGGGTCAATCCTGCGAATGCGGGCCGCAGTCTCCATGCCGTCCCAGCCCGGCGGCATCCGGACATCGATAAAGGCCAGGGCAAAAGGTTTACCAGCCTGCAGCCCCCTGGCTACCTTATCAAAACCATCCTTGCCCTGGGCGGCAAAGGAAAGGTTGAAGTGGCAATAATCCATCCCTCTGCTGTTGTTTTCCGCTTCCAGCAGGGCTCCCATCTCCCGCATGGGGGAATTATCCGCTTCCTCGATGCTGCTCAGGACAAGCTGGTATGCCTTCCAGATATCCCGGTCATCATCGATGATCAGCACCCTTTGGTTAACAGGTGTATCCATAGCTTCATTTTACCTCTTCTTCCTTAACCGTTGACAGCCGAACTACAAATTCCGCTCCTGAGCCTATGCCCTTACTGGATGCCTCAATTGCGCCATGGTTGGCAATAAGGTAGTTGGCACAGGAATGGAGGCCAAAACCTGACCCCCTGGTTTTGCTGCTGTAGCCAAAAGAAAATAGTTTGTTTTTTTCCGCCGGATCAAAACCACATCCCGTATCCCTGACTGATAATATCACATTAGCTTCTTTACCGTCCTCTTGAAATGTGGCAATAGTTAATTTTTTTTCGGCTGACCCGTTGTCATCCATGGCCTCATAGCCGTTTTTGATCAGGTTGACGATAATCTGCAGAAGTTTACTCTCCTCAAACCAAACCGGAGGGACACTTGCAAAAATGGTCTCAACCTTTACCTGGCGTTTGCTGATAGGGTCAGCCAGCATCTTCAAGGCGTCTTCCGTAACTTTATTGACATCAACCTGTTCTGTTTTGCCCTGCAGGCGGGCATAGTGCATCTGTAATCTAATAATATTTTCGATATAAAAATGTTTATCACTGATACTCTCTAGCTCATCGATGACCTGTTCATATTCTTCGCAGATACTGGCGGGCAGGAGTTCGGTAATCCGTTTAAGTCGTTGCCGCTCCTCAACAGTAATGTTGGTGGCTGAATCAATTACTCCGGGTATTGTTTCCAGGGATTTGGCCAGATTAGTACGGAGTGGACTTGTCCGCAAACGTTGGGCCAGGAGTGTCGCGCTGACCTTTGCCGGAGTTATGGCATTTCCAATATTATGGAGAACCCCTACCGCCATTTCAGCCATTCCGGCTTCATGTGCCTGACTTACCAGCTCGGTCTGGGTTTCCCGCAGTTCCCTGGTACGTTCATCCACCTTTTTTTCCAGGGAGCGGGAGTAATCAGCCAACTGTTGTTGTGAGTTGCGTAAACTGTCGGTCATGCTGTTAAAGGAACCGGCAACAACCGATAATTCCTTGCAGGCTATTTTGTTACCGAGAGAAAGTTTGTAGCGTAAATCACCGCCGGCTACCCGTTCAAATCCATCACGAAGGGCATAAATAGAAGTAAGCAGGGGGCGGGTAAACAACAGGGCCGTACCTACTCCAAGGGCGAAAAAGAAAGCGGTCATGGTTAAAAAGGAGACCTTGTAACGGTGCATCTGGCTGCCCCATTCATCTTTGATCCGGTCAATATCATGCTGAAGAATTTCCAGGGAAAAAGCGGCGTTGACCGTTCCCCATAAGGTTGACCCGACATAGACCGGAACAACGACCTGTAATACCGGATAACTGCCCGCACCCGGAACAGTATCCCACTCATTATAAATAACCTGTAACGGCCCCTTGTTATTAAGGTGCTTGACAAATGACGGCTCTCTTTTTTCCTTGGAGGGGACTGAAAAAGTGTCTACCAGCTTAACCCCTTGAGTGATGAAGCCCAGCGGGCGGGCAGCAGGGTCATGGCTGCTTGAAAAATAGCAGCCGAGAAGTTCAGGATCGTTCTCTACCTCTTCCCTGGTCAAATGCTGCAAAAAGGTAAAATTATAGCCGGAAATAGCCTGGGAGCCGCTATGCGATATTGATCTTCCCAGATGGGCGGCTTTGGAGCGTAACGCCTTTGTTCTCTCCGTTACAGCACGCTGGAGTTGAATATCACGAAAGTCAGAGGTCTTCTGGAAAAAATAAATACTTATGGTTGGAAAGAGGATCCCCAGGATTATCAAATTCATAAAAATAAAATAGATCCTGATCGGCAGGAGAAATCGTGGCCCCTGCATGGGAATTGTATTTTTTTTATTATCAGAATCTGTCATGGTGATTTTGGGCTGCAACCGGACAGCCTCCTGGCAGGCTGTCCGTGAATAGACATTTTGATAGCGATCAATAAACCACACCTTGACTTTTGGGAAGGCACGGCCTGTAAGCGTTTCAGGGATGCCGCCATGTACCCGTTTCAACGCTCGCGATAA
>JANTFJ010000189.1 GCA_024763495.1 Desulfobulbaceae bacterium
GCCGCCATGTGCCCGTTTCAACGCTCGCGATAATACATCAGGTATATCGCGGCGTTTAAACGGGTGCAGGGTGGTGTTCATGGAGCGCTTACCTTACAATGATACGGAGTTGGGGGAAAGGGCATTCCCGGACAGCCTCCCATGCCGGTTATATAATTAAATATCATGATTCGTAACGCCCGCATTGATGATGTAAGAGCAATTTACAAGCTGTTGGCCCATTTTGCCGACAAGGGCCAGCTCCTGGGTCGGTCGTTTAGTTCTCTTTATGATCAGCTCCGGGATTTTCAGGTATACGAAGATGAGGATACAAAGAAAATTTTAGGGGTCTGCGCCCTGCACATCAGCTGGGAAAATCTGGCTGAAATTCGCTCTCTTGCCGTTAGTGATGAGGCCCAGGGCAGGGGAATCGGCACGGTGCTGGTGACCAGTTGTGTCGCTGAGGCTGATCTCTTCGGCATAACAGAAATTTTCACCTTAACCTACCAGCCCTCTTTTTTTGAACGGCTGGGGTTTCATCTTATTGATAAAAAAAATCTTCCCCATAAAATCTGGAGTGACTGTCTTCATTGTCCTAAATTCCCGGACTGTAACGAAGAGGCAATGATCTGGCGTAAAGAGGAAGTATAAAGGAGTAGTTATAGATGTTCGCAAAAGTCATGACCAAGGTGTTTGGCAGTAAAAATGATCGAGAGTTGAAAAAAATGCAGCCTCTGGTTGACGCAATTAATGCAAGAGAAGAGGAAATTAAGAAACTTGACGATCAGGCTCTGGCTCAAAAAACCGTGGAATTCAAGGGGCGGGTAGCAAAGGGTGAAAGCCTGGACGATTTGCTGGTTGAGGCTTTTGCCGTGGTACGAGAGGCGGCCTGGCGGACTCTTGGGCTCAGGCCCTATGATGTTCAGCTTATCGGCGGCATTGTCCTCCATCGGGGCAAAATAGCCGAGATGAAGACAGGTGAGGGGAAAACCCTGGTCGCTACCCTTCCGGTCTATCTTAACGCCTTGAGTGGTAAGGGAGTTCATGTGGTCACGGTCAATGATTACCTGGCCCGCCGTGATCTGGAATGGATGGGGGTGTTGTATGAATTTCTGGGGCTCTCTGTCGGTACAATTCTGCATGGCATGGATGATGAGGCTCGGCAGCAGGCTTATAATGCCGATGTGACCTACGGCACAAACAATGAGTTTGGTTTTGATTATCTTCGTGATAATATGAAGTTTTCCGCTGATGATTTCTGCCAGCGCGGTTTTAATTTCTCTATTGTCGATGAAGTGGACAGTATTCTTATTGATGAGGCCAGAACCCCGCTGATTATTTCCGGCCCTGCTGATATGTCCATTGATCTATATCGCCAGGTCAATCAGGCGGCGCCTGAATTTAAAGATGAAATTCATTACACGGTAGATGAAAAATCAAAGAGCATGGCAATGACCGAGGAAGGCGTTTCCCTGGCTGAAAAGTTGTTAAATGTTGACAACCTTTATGATCCGAAAAACATTGAATGGCTCCATCATATCAATCAGGCCTTAAGGGCTCATGTTTTGTTCAAGCGTGATGTTGATTATCTGGTCAAGGATGGCGAGGTAATAATTGTAGACGAATTTACCGGCCGCACCATGCCGGGCCGCCGTTTTGGTGAAGGTCTGCATCAGGCCCTGGAGGCCAAGGAAGGGGTAAAAATTGAGCGGGAAAATCAGACCCTGGCCTCTATTACCTTTCAGAATTATTTTCGGATGTATGACAAGCTGGCCGGCATGACAGGAACCGCAGATACGGAGGCGGTTGAATTTCATAAAATCTATGAACTTGAGGTAGCGGTAATTCCTACTCACCATCCCATGATCAGGGATGATTTTGCTGATGTAATTTATAAAAACGAGGCTGCCAAGTACCGGGCTGTGATCAGGGAGATCAAGGAGTTACACAAGAAAGGCCAGCCGGTACTGGTGGGAACAATCAGCATTGATGTTTCTGAAAAAATTTCCCGGATGCTGACCAAAGACAAAATTAAACACTCAGTGCTTAATGCCAAGCATCACGACCAAGAGGCGGAAATTATTGCTGAGGCCGGGCAGAAGGGCCGGGTAACCATTGCTACTAACATGGCTGGCCGGGGCACGGATATTAAACTTGGTGAGGGCGTGGCAGAACTGGGAGGACTGCATATTCTCGGAACCAGCCGCCATGAATCGCGTCGGATTGATAATCAGTTGCGGGGCCGCTCCGGTCGTCAGGGTGACCCGGGTTCATCCCGTTTTTATCTCTCCCTGGAAGATGACCTGCTTCGTATTTTCGGCTCAGACCGTATTTCCGGGATTATGGATAAGCTGGGCATGGAGGAAGATGAGCCTATTGAACATTCAATGATCTCCAAGGCCATTGAAAACGCCCAGCGCAAGGTTGAAGGTCACAACTTTGATATTCGTAAGCATCTGCTTGAATATGATGATGTAATGAATATGCAGCGTGAGGTGATTTACAAGCAGCGCCGCCAGGTTTTGAGTTCGGATGATATCAAGAGTGTTATTGATGACATGCTTGTTGATCTGACCGAGGGATTGGCCCAGGAATTTTTTGACGGTAAATTGCCGTCCAGGGATTGGGATTGGGATGGGCTGGCCGAAAGGATGGCTGCGGTCTTTGGCCCGGAGTTGGATGCTCCTCCTGAAGATGAACGGCAGGATCTGGATCTTGAATCCCTGGAAGACTTGTTGCTGTCCAGGATCAGAGTGGCCTATGATAAGAAGGAAATGAATGTGAGTCCTGAGACCATGCGTCACCTTGAACGGGTAATTCTTTTACAGATTGTCGATACCCGCTGGAAAGATCACCTCCTCAGCATGGATCATCTTAAAGAGGGAATCGGCCTGCGCGGCTATGGCCAGAAAAATCCCCTTGATGAGTATAAAAAAGAAGGCTTTAGCGCCTTTATGGATATGATTGAGGGGGTAAAGCAGCAGACCGTTTCCACCCTGCTCCATATTCAACTGGCCCGTGAAGATGAGGTGGCAGAGCTTGAGGAAAAACAACGACGCAAGCGGGAATTGGAATTGGAGCAGAGCGCCAAATCCGGCGAAGTAAAGAAACCCGTACAGAGAAAGGGTAAGAAAACAGGTCGTAATGCCCCCTGTCCCTGTGGCAGCGGCAAGAAATATAAAAAGTGTTGCGGAAAGTCTAAATAAAAAAATGAAACTATCTGTCAAAGGATTTAAAGCTGCGGCTGTAAAAGCGGGCATTCGCCAGCGGGAGAGGCTTGATCTTGGCTTGATTTATTCTGAGGTTCCAGCCTCGGCAGCCGGAGTTTTCACTACCAGCGTGGTCAAGGCTGCTCCGGTAGTTCTTGGCCGGGAAAAAATTAAAAAAGGCAGGGCCCAGGCTATTGTGGTCAACAGCTCAATAGCCAATGCCTGCACCGGAACTGAAGGCCTGGAAAAGGCGCGGGCCGTGGCGCGGCTGGCGGCCGCGAACTTGAATATTCCTCCTGACCTGGTACAGGTCTCTTCTACCGGAGTAATCGGCGAACAGCTTGATTTTGCGTGTTTTAACGATAATATGGCCGGACTTGTAGCCGGGATGGGGGCGGAAAATTTTTCGCTGGTGGCCAAGGCTATGATGACCACGGACACAGTAGAGAAAATTTCTGTCCGCCAGCTGGAAATTTCTGACCGAAAGGTAAAAATTCTCGGCCTGGCCAAGGGAGCTGGAATGATCATGCCCAACATGGCGACCATGCTCTGCTTTGTGGTTACTGACGCCAATATTACCCCGGAATGTCTGCAGTTAATGCTGGAGAAAGGCGTGGAGCAATCTTTTAATCGGATCACGGTTGATGGTGATACCAGTACTAATGACACGGTTCTGCTCCTGGCCAACGCAATGGCGGGTAATAAGCAGCTTAAAAAACCTGACCGGCAAGAGGCGAAAAAATTTCAGCAGTCCCTTGATGAACTGCTGAAGGAGCTGGCCCTGAAAATTGTTGCAGACGGCGAAGGCGCGACCAAGCTTGTTACCGTGCGGGTTCGAGGTGCCGGCAACAGGCGGGATGCTGAGCGGGCGGCCCGGACTGTTGCTAACTCTCCCCTGGTTAAAACCGCCTGTTATGGCGAAGATCCAAACTGGGGACGAATTATCGCGGCCCTGGGACGTAGCGGGATAAATTTTAACCCGGAACAGGTTGATATCCTTTTTGATGAGGTGCAGATGGTTCGGGACGGCCTGGGACTGGCGGAGAATGAAAATCAGGCTGCTGAAGTTCTCCGCCAAAACGAATTTACCATTAATATCGATCTTAAAGACGGCTCAGCCGCAGAAGAAATTTATACTTGTGATTTCTCTAATGATTACATTAAGATTAATGCTGATTACCGTACTTGAGTTATATTATCGATTAAATTTTTCTTCACATGACATTTGTACTTCCTGCTTTGCCTTTTTTAGAATCTCTTTGGCCTGACTGATGTCTCTATTGATCTGGGCCACCAGTTCTTCCGGGCCGGAAAATTTTTTTTCATCCCGGAGAAACTGGAGCAGGTTTACCTTGATGGGTTTACCATAGATATCTTCATTAAAATCAAAAATGTGGGTTTCGGCAGACAGGGATTCCTCGCCAAAAGTTGGATTATAACCGATATTCAGTACCCCGCCGTAACACTTGCAGTCATAAATTACCTGGGTAACATAAACCCCGTGCCTGGGACAGAGATCTTCCTCGGAAATTTGCAGATTGGCAGTGGGAAAGCCAAGCTCTGAGCCACCCCGCTGCTTGCCCATCTTAACTTCGCCCCTGATTTGATAATAGCGGCCCAGTAATTTTTTTACATCCCGCATCCTGCCCTGTGAAACAAGTTTACGAACTTCGGTACTGCTGGCCAACACTCCATCAATATAGTAGGCTTCAACCACGGTTACCGGAAAACCATGGAGACGGCCCTGTTCTTTTAAAAAATCTATGTTGCCCTGCCGGCCCTTGCCAAAGGCATAATCATATCCCACCACCAGTTCTTTGAGCCCGATTGTTTTAAGCAGAACTTTATCAACAAAATCCTGGGCCGAGGTTGTGGCCAGTTTTTTGGTGAACGGCAGGCAGATAAGAACATCAATGGCGGCAAGATCGATTAATTCTCTTTTTTGTTCACAGGTGGAAATCAGTTTTATGCCGATTTCCGGTCTGACGACCTTTAAGGGATGTGGAGTAAAGGTAATTGCCACGCTGGTGCCGTTGTTTCTGCGGGCCCTGCTCACCACCTCGCTGAACAGGATCTGGTGTCCCAGGTGAACGCCGTCAAAATTACCAATAGTAACGTATGGTTTTTGCAGAGGAGTGCTGATCTGTTTCAGGTCTGTATATATTTTCATCGATTTTCGCCTTTTGACCGAATTACTGTTATTTTTTTGTAACTAATCACGGAGTCGGAGTTTATGCCCTGTTTTTAAGGGTGCTTACCTCTTCGCCCGTTCAGGCGTGATTCACATAGTATACTATAGTGAACACGCCGAAACGAACAAATCTGGGGCACTATCCGAACATTTGTAAGCGCTCCATGAACACCACCCTGCACCCGTTTAAACGTCGTGATATACCTGATGTATTATCGCGAGCGTTGAAACGGGCACATGGCGGCATCCCTGAAACGCTTACAGGCCGTGCCTTCTCAAAAGTCAAGGTGT
>JANTFJ010000190.1 GCA_024763495.1 Desulfobulbaceae bacterium
CGCGAGCGTTGAAACGGGCACATGGCGGCATCCCTGAAACGCTTACAGGCCGTGCCTTCTCAAAAGTCAAGGTGTGGTTTATTGATCGCTATCCCATGAGTAGTTACTATTGAACTTTAAATACAATATTACAATAAAATAAAAGAGTTGGTATATAAAAAAATAAAATCGCCATGTCTAAAACTGTAAATATTGACTTTAAACCTGACCCGCGCCTGCTGGCAATCAGGGAAAAACTGCTTGCCGGGGAAGATAAATGTTTATCTCCTTATGCCTGCCCTAGCCGGAAAGCCCGGCGCAAGGCTGGAGAAAAACGCCTGGGGCATCGCCCGGACTTTGCAGTTGACACTGACCGCATTCTTCACTCCCGAGCATATACCCGCTATATTGATAAAACCCAGGTTTTTTATATGATTAAAAATGATCATATTACCCACCGGGTTCTTCATGTTCAACTGGTTTCCAGAATAGCCCGCACCATCGGCAGGGTGTTTCGCTTAAATGAAGACCTGATTGAAGCTATTGCCCTGGGCCATGATATCGGTCACCCGCCCTTTGGTCATGATGGTGAACAGATATTATCTGAGCTTTGCCTGGAGCATGGTCTGCCCTCTTTTCAACATAATATACAGAGTGTCCGATTCCTGGAAAACATCGAACAACAGGGCAGGGGATGGAACCTTACGGTTCAGACCCTGGACGGTATTCTCTGCCATGACGGAGAAATCCATAATCGTTTTCTCCATCCTTCCGGCAATTGCTCATTTGTCGAATTTGACGATAAGCTGCGAAAAAAAGAAGATAATCCCAGCGAGGTTTTAATCCCGTTGACCATGGAAGGGTGTGTGGTGCGTTTTGCCGATACGATAAGTTATATTGGCCGGGATATTGAGGACGCCATTGAACTGGATTTGATCAGCCGTAATGATATTCCCCTGAACTGCCGGAAGATATTAGGCAAAAGTAATGGCACTATAGTGTATAACCTGGTTGCTGATTTGCTGCTGAATAATATTGATAATGGAATACTGGCCTTCAGTCCTGATATCTCTGCTGCTTTACTTGAGCTGAAACAATTTAATTATGATAGTATATATCTTAATCCCCTGATAAAAAAAGATGTAAAGACAATAGAAAACTGTTATCAAATAATGTTTACTTCATACCTTGAAAATTTAAAGATGGAACAGGATGATACTGTTATTTACAGCGAGTTTTTGAATAAAATGGATGATTCTTACCGTCAGCATAACAGGGACGCGGCAATTGTCCGCGATTTTATCTCCGGTATGACTGATAATTATTTTCTGGACCAGGCGGAATTGCTGGGCTGTGAAGTGCCGTGAAAAATTTGAACTGTGGTAAGTGCTATACCGATGTATTATCGCAGGGCATGAAGCACGCACATGGCGGTGTCCCTGAATCCCTTACTGTTATGGGGATGTCGCCGTCCGAGTGTAGTTTATTGAGCGTTATCGAACTGTGGTATCTCCGGCCGCTTATGCAGGTGTTTGCAGGATAAATGATTAATCTTCCATTTAAAAAAATAGTTCCCGGCGAAAACAGCCTGATGGTGGTTATTGCCTCATTTATCGGGTTGTCTGCCGGGGTGGGCAATATTGTCTTTCGTTCAACGGAAAATTTTGTCCATCATTATATTTTTGAGTATGGCCATCATTTGTTGATCGGACCAGGAGGCTGGCGCTGGATATTTTTGCCTTTGCTGCCTATGACCGGCATGGTGCTGCTTATTCCCCTGTCTTATTTTTTCCCGGGAAAGGTCAATGGCTATGGCTTCAGTAAATTTCTCCGTAAGGTCAATCTTGAAGGCGGCCACATAAAATTTCGAACCATTATTTTAAAAACTCTCTCTACCTCGCTGACAATCGGTACTGGCGGTTCTGCTGGAGTTGAAGGGCCGATTGCCCAGGTAGGCGGAGCCATTGGCTCGCAGGTTGGGCAGTTTTTCAGGGTATCCGGCGACAGAATGAAGGTTTATATTGCCGCCGGCTGTGCCGGGGGGATCGGTGCCATGTTTAATGCCCCTATTGCCGGAGTATTTTTTGCTTCGGAAATAGTCTTGATGGGTTCCTACAGCACAAATTCTTTTTCAGCCCTGGTGATTTCTTCGGCCATGGCCACCGTGGTTTCAAGAGCTTATTACGGTGTCAGTCCTGCTTTCCCAATTCCCTCCTATAATCTTGTTAATCCCCTGGTGGAAATTCCTCTTTATATCCTGATGGGTATTATTATCGGGGGGATAGCTGTTCTTCATATAAAGTTTTTTTATCATATCCGTGATCGTTTTGAGGCGCTGACAGTCAATCCTTATGTCAAGCCGATAATCGGTGCCTTTATTGTTGGCCTGATAGGTATTTTCTTCCCTCAGGTCATGGGTGATGGCTATTATTATATTGAAACTGTCCTTGATGGCGATGGCCTGGTATCAGTCATGTTTGTTTTGATTTTTTTAAAAATACTGGCCACCTCCATTACCCTTGGTTCAGGCGGGGCCGGCGGTGTTTTTGCCCCGGCACTTTTTATCGGCGCGGTTATCGGTGGAACCTTTGGCGGTATCGTCCATTATCTGTTGCCGGGCTATGTCGCAAATCCAGGGGCCTACGGAGCGGTTGGTATCGGCGCCTTTCTTGGTGCGCTTACCCATTCACCCTTGACTGCTATCTTTCTTCTTTTTGAGATGACCGGTAATTATTTGATCATTATCCCGATAATGCTCACCAGTATTATCGGAACGGTTGTTTCTACCAGGCTGTGCCATGATTCCATTGATACGGTTGATTTTACCAGGGAAGGCATTGATGTTCATGAGGGGCGGGAAACCGCGATAATGAAATCAATCAAGGTCGGACGGGTAATGAGTGAGGACGTGGCTATTATCAGCGAAAAGGCTAACATTAATGATTTGTTGAAAATATTCAGCATGACTGAGGATAATTTTTATTTTCCGGTTATTGATGACAGCGGCATGATGACCGGGATTATTTCCCTGCAGGACGTAAAAACAATTCTTAATGATGAAAATCTGCGCCTCACGTCCAAGGTTGGTGATGTCTGTTCCCGCAAGGTTCTTTATCTGACCCCGGATGATAACCTTTATACCGCTATGACTCATTATGTGGTCAAGGGAGTTGAAGAGCTGCCGGTAGTTGAGTCTAACGAGAGTAAGTGGGTTGTGGGGATGCTGAGAAGGAGTGACGCAATTGCGGCCTATAACCGTGAGGTGCTGAAACGGGGAATCAGCGAGAAAACCGCATCAATCAGGATAAAATAGCAAAGCGCCGGAGCCCGGCTTGCCGGGCTCCGGCAGGAAAAACCCTTAACAGTGAATGTAACTACTCATGGGGTAGCGCCTAACTTCGCTAACCCCTGTATTTGTAACTGGTTGCAGAGTGCCGGAGATTCTCGTGATCAGACTGACGCAGCATACTGGTGCTATGTAAGACAGGCTGATCGCGGAGGTAAGCGAAGACTCCGAATATGCGGTGCCCTGTGAGCAGTTACCAGTGAATAAAATATTTATTCGCTCAGGAAAATATCTACTGACGGCCTCATGGTAGCACAGGTTTTAATGGCATCATGGATTTTGTTATTTTTGAATTCCTCAACTCTTTTGCTGTTGGTTGGTTCGTTGTTGTCGTAAGCGGCCAGACCAAGCTGGTGGAGGATATATTCAAAACGGGGGGCCCATTTCCGGGAACCAAGACGAGCCGTAGTTGAGCAGTTGTCCACCATAAAGGCCACGCCCTTGAAATGCATATAAGGGTTTAAGGAATCTACCGCTTCAATTACCGACTCATTGGCAACCTCACTCAGGCAATGGCCCTTTTCGACCAGCAGGTCTATCTGGGCCATCATGGTGGCGCAGTAGACCCCGGCGGTAAAAGGATTTAAGGGTATCTCTTCTTCAACCCGGGCGGCCCTTACTTTTTCTCCCACCTTCCACATTTTTGTTCCGTCAATTTTACCCATGGGATAACGGGCAAAGCGTCGACCGGCCATAATGACGCTGCGGATTTCATTGCCGCTGGCAACTTCGTCATAAATTTCCATCAGCATTTCAAAGGCAGGATCATAACAGAGAGAATAGATTTTTTCAAAAACAGCCTTATCCTCACTGTTCAGTTTTTCGTAAAGTGCCAGGATACCATCATGGGAAATGGTTTTGCTGATCGGCCCGGTCACGCTTTCAACCGATTGGTTAAAGGCCTCTTCGTCGCTCATGCCCTCTTCCATGACATAACGGCGGTAAAGAAGTTCGACAATACCATGCACGGCACCGAGCAAAATGCTTCGTTCTCCAAAGATGTCACTGCGGTATTCATGATCAAGGGTGGTCATGAATATATAGGGAGCACCGACAGCCACGGCCCAGCCCAGGGCATAATCTGTAGCCTTGCCGTCAATATCCTGTTCGACCGCAAAGCTGCAGTTAATTCCGGCACCGTTAATTTCCCTGCCCTGCTCATAAAGGCGGCGAACCGAAGGCCCCATGCCCTTGGGGCAGACGCCGATAACATTAACATTGCCTGGAAATGATTTGTTGATAGTTTTCAGGTATCCCAGGAGAAAGCCATGCGAGAGGCCAAGGGTGGCGCCATCCTTCATGTTGTCAAAAATTTTCTGGTAGTTTTCAGCCTGGGCCGCATCGGAAATGAGCAGCATGACCAGATCTGATTCACGAATCACTTTATACATTTCACCCAGCGTGCCGTCTGCTTTGCTGAAACCGGCAGCTTCAGCTGCTGGAATGGAACCACTGTTTTCCCGGAGACCAATTTTAACCTTAATGTCCGTACCGCTCAAAGAATCACGGAAATTCTGGGCCTGGGCAGGTCCCTGTGAACCCCAGCCGATAACCCCGATTTGCTTAATCCCTTCCAGGGCCCTGGGCAGCAGGGGAAAAAGATCTCTGCCTCCCTTGACGATCATTTCTTCAGTATCTGCTAATTTTATTATTTGAGTTTCAAAAACATTTGATTTAAATGTTGCCTGCATTTTTGTTTCTCCTGATTGTAACTGCTGACAGGGCACCGTACTGATGACGAAAATTTCCGGCACCCTGTAGCCAGCTACAGTTCTGTGTTTTTAACGGTTATGAGTTTTAAGGGTGTGAGTAGTTACGTTACCTTTTAATGGTAAGCGCTCCATGAACACCACCCTGCACGCGCTTCAATCCTGCGATATACCGATGTATTATCGCAGGGCGTGGAGCACGCGCATGGCGGCCTCCCTGAATCACTTACAGTTATGGGGTTGTCGCTGCCTGGGTGTACTGTATTGAGCGCTGTCTTTTAATGCATTATAATCCGGCATCGGTAATTATTGATTCTCGAAGTTTTATTCTTGTGTGAAAATGAATTTTTCAATATACCCTAAAGATTATTTTCCGTAAACCGGATATCTAAGAGATGTACCGTGAAAACATCCCGGAAGTACCGGAAAGCAGAACCCGCATTTTTTTTATGTGCCGGGTGGTGTCCCTGGATCCCCAGGTTGATAGCGATCAATAAACTACACCTTGACTTTTGAGAAGGCACGGCCTGTAAGCGTTTCAGGGATGCCGCCATGTGCCCGTTTCAACGCTCGCGATAATACATCAGGTATATCGC
>JANTFJ010000191.1 GCA_024763495.1 Desulfobulbaceae bacterium
AGCCTTATCACGCACAGCTAAAGCACACGGAGTCTCACTACGTTCGCTTACCTCTGAACAGTTACAGGTCGGTGGTTTGGACAGTTTTTCGCCCCTATCTGAATAGTTACATTTATTTTTCATAAATGATGCTTAAAAAAATAATTTATTTTTCCCTGATTTCTCTTTTACTTGTCTGTCTGGCAGGCGCGGGCGGCTTTGCCTGGTTGGTTATTTTAAATCCGGGAGAGGCTATTCGCCAGGGAAACATTGAAAAATTATTAAGCATGGAAAGCCCGGTTTACTGCAGTGACGCCAAAACCAAGATTGGCGTTTTTTTCCAGGAAAATCATCGTCAGTATGTTCCCTATAAACAACTGCCCAAATTTTTTGTTGATGCCATTGTAGCCTCGGAAGATCAAAAATTCTGGCATCATTACGGAGTGGATTTCCAGGGACTTGTCCGGGCAATGAAGGCTAATGTCAAGGCCGGTCGGATAGTGCAGGGCGGCAGCACCATTACCCAGCAGACCGCAAAAAATCTTTTCAAACGCCAGGGTCGTTCGTTTAAAGCCAAACTTATTGAATTAATTAATGCCTGGCGCCTGGAATATCATTATTCCAAGAAAAAAATTCTGGAATTTTATGCCAACCAGTTTTTTGTCAGCGGTAATGGTCATGGGCTTGGAGTAGCAGCCCGTTATTATTTTGACAAACCAGTATCTGAACTTACGCTGCTGGAGGCGGCTTTTATAGCCGGCAGCGTCAAACGTCCCAATTTTTACAACCCTTTTATTCAAAAAAACAAAACAGAGAGCGCCAAGGCCAGGCAACGGGCAAAAGAGCGGGCAAATTATGTACTGGGGCATATGTATAAACTGGGCATGATTGACAGCAAAGCTTACCAGCAGGCTATTATCCAGGAAATTCCATTTAAACAGGGGAAAATGCAGTTTCCCTTAAATACCATCATGGATATGGTTAAGGATGGTATGGCTGACCCTGAGATTGAGGCTGCCCTGTTTGAACATGGGATTGATAATGTCGCTACTGCGGGTCTGCGGGTAATTACCAGCATTGAAAGTGATCTGCAAAAGCAGACTATGAAAAATCTTAAATATGAACTTTCCCGCCTTGATATCAGGCTCCGAGGCTATGACCGGCAGCTATTGCAGAAGAAATATGCCGGACTGCCGCTCGGCACCCACAGCACTCCCGTCAAAGGAGATTTTATGGTGGGACGGGTTATCACGGTTAAAGGAGGCAAGTCTCCGACCCTGGAAATTGTGCTGGGCCGGGAAGATGATCAGGCAGCCATAAGAGGCTTGATTACAGTTAATGGTCTGCGTTCCCTGCTTGAATCACTGGTGAAGTATGAAAAACAGCGCTGGGCCGAGCCGAATGATAAAGATTTAATTAAGTTACTGGATAAAATTAAGCCGGGAGACCTGGTTTATGTCAGCGTTCGTGAGCATGATACCTTATCCGGAAAATATTTTTTTGAATTACAAAAATATCCTGAGTTGCAGGGTGCGGTAATTGCCGTCAGGAACGGCATGATTCGAGCCATGGCCGGGGGCATGGAAAATTATTTTTATAACCGGGCTGTGATGGCCCGACGCCCCATGGGATCAGTTATAAAACCCCTGGTATATTGCGCGGCTTTGCAGTTGGGCTGGAACAGCCTTGATCCTTTAAATAATCTCCGCCAGATGTTTCTTTACCAGAATGAGCCATATTTTCCCCGTCCGGATCATGAAAGTCCCTACCCAAAGGTATCAATGAGCTGGGCCGGCGTTCATTCTGAAAACGTGGCCTCAGTCTGGTTGCTCTACCATCTCTGTGATAATCTGTCTCCTGGAGAATTTAATGATCTGGTTAGCAACCTGGGGCTGGCCCGTAAACCGGAGGAGTCATATTCCCGCTATAAAAAGAGGGTGCGTGACCAGCTCGGCATAATGGTTAATGCCGTTGCCTTGAAACGGGCCGCCTTTGCCAGGGCAGTTACAGCGGCAGAGGCAGATATGATTTTTGCCGGTCGGCGGCGGGAATGGGAAAACCTTGTCCACTTGCATTATGACGATAATTTTGAATATGAAATAGACGATGATGACCATAAAAAAGAAACAGAAATCCGGCGGGAAATTCTTAAACGCTCATTTCTCCGTTTTGTCGAACTGCGGCAAGAGATAAAACTTTTGACCTGGGATTATGTTTATAAGCACGACACATTTATAGAAAAACTGTATTATCAACCTCTTGGGGTTAAGTTGGCAAATCTGGAGGAACAAAAACTGCTCACCGGCAGCCGTTTTGTTTACAGTGACATTTATCCTGGTGCCGGCTGGCAGCCGGTAAAAAGCCGTGAGCTGATTCAGCGCCTGGAAAATTTATCAGAAAAGCAGCGCGTTTCCTTCTGGGATAATATTTTAATCGAGGGCCGACTCAGTTCAGTTACTGTTGATCTTATAACTGATTATGTTGATAAGGACTACCATGTCCTGGCCGCTAATCCGCCTTATTCAGCTGAAACTCTTTATCAAATTCAAGATTTCAGGATTTTGGCAGGCCTGAAATATTTGACTGCTTTTTCCAGGGCGCTTGGAGTAAAAAGTAAACTCGAGCCGGTATTATCTTTTCCCCTTGGTTCAAATGTCATCACCCCGCTGGAAGCAGCCAGGATGTATGAAGGACTGATTTCAGGTAAAATCAGTCGACGGATAGATTGTCAAAATGAAGGGATAAATATTATCAGCCGGATTGAGGCGGCTGATGGTGAAATAATTTATCAGGCCGATGAAGAAACCAGAACCGAGGTTGATCCTGAAACGTCTCTGGCAATTACCGATATCTTGAGGAATGTGGTTAAATACGGTACCGGCAGATATGCGGCATGGAATATCAAACTCCATAGCAATGACCCGGAAAAAGAAGAGCTGCTGGCCGGGCTTAATCTAAGCGTGCCGGTGCTGGGGAAAACCGGTACTGCCAACCGTTTTACCAATGCCTCCTTTGTCGGCCTGGCCCCTGCCAGGTATGTAAAGGGTAATGGTGTGGAATTACCAGGCGGTACGGTGCTGGCTACCTATGTGGGATTTGATGACAACAGCCCAATGGTACGAAAAAGCACCCATATAACCGGCTCCAGCGGGGCCCTTCCCCTCTGGACTGAAATTGTCGGTAAATTATTTGTCCAGCGTGATTATGCCGCTGATATGAACCTGGTTGATTTGACTTTTTCCACTATAACAGAGTTGCCATTATGGTATCCTGACCTGGGACAGATCGTGGTTAACGTCCAGATTCATAATGGCGGTCTGCCGGTTGAACAGCATGGGTTATCCGCTTCTACAGAAGACACCCTGGCTCCGGTTGTCACCTTTGGTAAAAAATTTCCAAGCGGCAGATTGGAGCTTAAACGCCAATATGTCCCCTTCTGGCAGGAGCACAATGAATATGGAAAACAATAATATCTTTCTCTCACCCACTAATTTTTTTCAGTCTGCCGGATCAATATATGGGCTGATTACTGTTGTCCTGCTACTGGCGGGTTGCGCTGATTCAGGACTGGGCGGCCTGGTTAGCAAAAATCATGTGCCCTTACCTGAGGCCAGTGAGGAGAAAATTATTCCGGTAGAGCCAGTCATCAAGAGCGAGAATACCATCACGATAAAACCGGAAAAGGTGGAACCCCGAACCATAACCGTAAAAACTTCCAGTCAAGAGCTGACCGCCTTTGCTTTTATCGATAAACGGGCTCAAGCCTGTCAGGCTGAATTGACAAAATGGCAACAGACAATTTTTGTCAAACAAAGGCCGCCTGAGGGCTGGGATGAGTGCTTGATGGCTTTAGACCGGATTTCCAGGCACTACAGGGCATTACAACATAAAATCATGATAAACCAAACCGTGGACATCACTAATGATTATCAACGATTACTTGAGGATGATATACTTTTTCAGGCAAGTCCCTGTAACGGCCTTGATCAACAGAAAACAGGCGCTATGGAGAAAGCGGCCCGCCGGGAACTTGAAACTGCTTTAATCGTCAACAGCAAACAAGGTAATTACCAGGAGGTTGTTTTACTTTATAACAGGCTGTCGGCAGTTGCAGATGATAATATTTCTCCAAACATAAAGGAATTATACGCGGAAGCTCAACTCAAAAACAACAACCCGGCCGCGGCAGCCGAGATTTTTGTTGAACTTAAGAAAAAATATGCTGATTTTTCTCCCATGTTTATGGGCCGGCTTGCAGCTCGTCTTTTTCTGGCAGCAGGTAATGTGGCCGCAGCCGAAAATGAATACAAAAATCTGCTTGATTATTATGCCGGACTGCAGGGTGATGCAATCCTTATCAGGGAGCAGCTTACTTTCCTGGAAGACGCGGAACAGCACCAGCGGGAACTTGACCGGTTCAGTGCCGTATTGAGAGGTTCTTTAAGTTTCAATGGTCAACACCTGTCCAAAGAAATGAGTAGAGCCATGACGGCTCTTGATAGTAATTATCCTGAAACGATTTATGCTGAAAAAGCCAGAAAAATTTATGTTCCATGTGAGGAACGGATGCGCGCCTGGGTTGCTGAACAGCTTGCCCTGGCAGATACGTTAATGGTTGAAAAAAAATTTACTCGGGCCAGGGAAATTTTGTCGGATGTCACTAACGGGCCATTGCCGTTTGAACTTGAAGAGCAGGTTGTTCAGCTTGCGGAACAAATCCGTCTGGCTGAAGAAAAAGAAAAAGATACACAGCAGCAACTTATTGAACATGCCCGTGATATCCAGTGGGAGGAAGGAGTAAAACTGCTTGACAGCCGCCAATATGATGAGGCTATTGCTGTTTTTACCGCTTTACTTGATTCAAATTATCACGACAAGGCCGAAAAAAGGCTGCTTGAGACAAAAAGAATGGCTGCTGTTAATTTACGCCGCAAGTCGGCCGGATTATTTATCAAGGCCCGAAATAGTGCCGACCCCCTGCGCAGGGGAGAACTCCTGTTGGAGGCCCGGCGAATGTTACTGGAAATTTTAGAAAAATATCCCCAGGTTGACATTGCCGCCAAAGTGAAACAAAACCTTAAGGTTATTGAGGAAGATATTTTTCAACTTAATCCCCAATTGATGGACAGCGGACAGGCATCCAAAAAATAGACTGTCAACACCATGGAAATATAATTTTTTTTATAGCGCTCACTAAAGAACATCCAGGCGGCGGCAACCCTGATCACAAAAATCTCCGGCACCCTGTAAACAGTTACAATTAGGGAGTTTGCGACGTTCCGGCACTTACCCTGTGAGTAGTTACGAAAAAACTTGAAAAAATTATCATAATCTGGGCAAACTATTAGTAGATTAGTAATCGTTCACCAGGGTTGCTTTTTTACGGGAAACTCCACCTGGGAGGTTGTCCGAGAATAGCGAACCTACTGCAAAATCGGATAAATTGGCCCATTTTTCCGCTATGACTTCTATTCTCGGACAGCCTCCTGGTATGCGGCGCAGGGCCAAATGATGGAATTTAAGGCATTGCTTGAACGATAACGATCAAGCTCCTGTAGGAGCCCAGCCCTCTGGGCGATCCATGTGATGAGCTTTGCTCCATTTTTTATCGCCCAGAGGGCTGGGCTCCTACAGGTAACTGTA
>JANTFJ010000192.1 GCA_024763495.1 Desulfobulbaceae bacterium
ATCGCGAGCGTTGAAACGGGCACATGGCGGCATCCCTGAAACGCTTACAGGCCGTGCCTTCTCAAAAGTCAAGGTGTGGTTTATTGATCGCTATCTACCTGACTGTCGGCCAGAAAAATTATTTTCCGATATCCCATCAGGCCCTCATCTTTTTCCGCCAGGAAACAGATTATTCCTTCCTGCCCTGAGCCGAATCCGGCAGCTTCCAGAACTTTTGAAGAAAATCGCAGAAAAACCGATCGTTTAAAAAAAATATTTCTGGTTTTATAGGTGTAGTAGGGGAGAAAATTCTGGGCCATATTGTTCCAGAGATGTTTTTTCTCCCGGTTGAAATTTTCATTTTCCAGGTGTTTGGGCAGGAAGGCATGGCCTGAGCGCAGCCAGTCGAAAGTCAATAACTCTCTTAAGATTTTTGCTGCCGGCTGATTTTTGCTATGGGCCAGCAGCAGGGAACTCATCAGCTCCTGGGTAGGGGAACGTTCGAAAAAACCTTCTGCCTGACAGCGAGCCGATAATTCCATGAAAAAAAGAAAAAAATCATCATGTCCAGTCAGGATAAAGGAAAAAAAGGTTTTAAAAAAACGATTATTGAAAAAAGCCTCCACACATTCTCCGAACCGGAATAGTTTCTTTAATTCTTCATGCGTCAACCAGTTGTTTGCCAGCACTTCGTATGGTGGTTGACCGCAGTTTACCAGCCCATGTTCAGGCTCATTACTTAACGGCGTTCCCGGCAGGATTTTCAGCAAACCCATTTGAATATAATGAGGAAACAGGGCAAAGGTGTCGTTAAAAGAGCGGCGGAATGTTGCCATTGTCTCCTGGGGCAGACCAAGAATAAGATCAACATGAAGATGAATATTGTCAAGCCGGCTCAGCCTGGCAATATTGGCCAGGGCCGGAGCCATATCAGTTGTTCGCCTGATAGCGGCCAGGGTGGGCGGGTTGGTTGACTGGAGACCGATTTCAAACTGAAAGCGCCCCACTGGTACCTTGGCGAGAAAGGTGAACATTTCCTCGGTAAAACGATCCGGGGCAATTTCAAAATGGCAGCAGGTGTCCGGGGCATGTTCCAGGAGAAAACGCCAGATGGCCAGAGCTCGTTCAGGACTGATGTTAAACGTCCGGTCAATAAAACGCAAAGTCCCGGGCTTATGGGCAAGTATCAGTCCCAACTCTGCCTTGACGGTCGTTATATCCTGGAGCCGTACACCTTTTTCTGCGGCGGAAAGACAATATGAACATGAATAAGGGCAGCCCCGTGATGATTCATAGTAGACATGGCGGTTGTTCAGGTGGAGGCGGAAATCCTCCTTCCGGTAAGGCAGGGAAAATTTATTGCCTGAACCGCCATTGTAAAATTTTTTCAGTTTGTTGGCCTGCAGGTCTTTATAAAAGGAGGAAGGTACCCCTTCGATTTCTCCCCTGACCACAGTACAGTGTTTCGGCAGCAGTTCATCCGGCAGGTAGGAGACCTGGGGGCCGCCCAGGATAATCATGGTGGTCGGCAGAATACGTTTAATGTCGGCTGCCAGCCGGAAGATACGAGAACTGTTCCAGATATAAACCGAGAAAAAAATTGCCTGGGGCTGGTGGGAGGTTATGCGGGCCAGGGTAATAAAATAGGGATCATTAATGGTGTATTGCCTGAGCTTGAGATCAGCCCGGGGAAGATTACGAAGTAACTCGTTGCGCAGATAAAACAGGCTCAGGCAGGAATGGGTATAACGGCTGTTTACGGCAATCAGTTTGCCTTGAAAAGGCATTTTTACAATTCCATAAATTACTTATATAATTATTTTTTTTTCTGGCTCCGCTGTCTTGTCGGTCTGCGCGGCCTGCTGTGGTTTGTTTTTTTCTTTTTTACGGCATTTTCAGGCAGGGTCAGCCATTCTTCAGGAGGTTCGGTACACGGCAGTTTCTGGCCAAGGTATTCCTCTATTTCAGGGAGATAAAACGCTCCTTCCTCGCAGGCAAAGCTGATCGATGTGCCGCTTTTCCCGGCCCGGCCTGTTCTGCCGATCCGGTGGACGTAATCTTCCGCTTCGTAAGGCAGGGTAAAGTTGATGACATGGCTGACATCGTCTATATGAATTCCCCGGCCCGCAACATCAGTAGCCACCAGCACCCTTATCTTGCCGGCCTTGAAATCTTCCAGGGTTTTGATCCTTTTTTTCTGGGGCACATCGCCGGAAAGCAGCGAACAGTTGATGGCACAGCGTTTAAGCATATCGGTTAATTTGCGGGTTTCATCCTTGCGGTTGCAGAAGATAATTACCCGTTCCAGATTTTTACTGGTAATTACATTATAAAGGAGCGGGTATTTTTGTTCCGTTGTAACCAGGTAAACAATCTGTTCCACACTGTCGACCGCCACCTGTTCCGGTTCAATTTCGACCAGAACCGGATCTTTCGTCCATTGGGCTGCCAGGTTGTTGACCTCCGGGGTCAGGGTGGCGCTGAACAGTAAAGTCTGGCGGCGTGCCTTGCCCGGCAGGCTGTAAATTATCTGCCTGACATCCGGAATAAAACCCATGTCAAGCATCCGGTCAGCCTCGTCAATTACAAAGATTTCCACCTTGCTTAAATCAATTATCCGTCGCCGTTTGAAATCAAGAAGACGGCCCGGGGTCGCAACCACAATGTCACAGCGTCCTTGCTCAAGCTCTTCCTGCTGTTTCTGGTAATCCATGCCGCCATAGACCGCGACAATAGATATGTCGGCATAGCGGCCCAGTAAACGGCCATCCTCGGCAATCTGCATGACCAGTTCCCTGGTAGGAGCAATGATTAAGGCGCCGGGACAGGCTTTTGGGGTCTGGGGAGAACGTTCCTCGGTTAAAAAACGGGTCAGGATGGTGATTAAAAAGGCGGCTGATTTGCCGGTGCCGGTTTGAGCCCGGCCCAGGGCATCCTTGCCGGCCAGGGTTTTATCCAGGACATCAGCCTGGATGGGAGTGCAGTAGGAGAATTTCAGTTCGGCAATGCCGTGCATAATCTGCCGGGGAATAGCAAAATCATGAAATCTTTTTTTGTCTTCCTGAACAGGAACTTTAAATTGTTCTATTGACCAGGATTTATCGTCTATAAACGAATGTGTTTCCGGGACGTTTTTTTTCTTCTGGGCTGGACGGGGTTTATTTTTTCTCCCGGCAGGGGAGGGTGCTTTTTTTTCTTTCAGCACCGGCAGACCGAAAATAGGACCTGTTACAATATAGGTTGAACTGTTTTCATCCTGATTGCGAGAAGGATCAGCGGAAGAAGAAGATTTTTTTTTCATGTTTTAATTATTCAGGTCGGCTGATAAATTACCCGTAACCCTGAACCGTGACTGGTCAGGAATGTTTTATACGCGTGATTAATACAAATGCTATACAGCCGGATTGCGCACAGGTAAGCGCGGACGCCGGATGAAGTGCGGCTGAACAGCTATATATCTGGTATAAAAAAAAGGGTTAGTCCCAAAATCGACTAACCCTTGAATTAGCTGGAGGCGGCGATCGGAGTCGAACCGATGAATAATGGTTTTGCAGACCACTGCCTTAGCCACTTGGCTACGCCGCCGATAGTAATAAACTGATAATGAGCGGGCAATCTTAAACCCTGAATCTTTTTTTGACAAGAAAAATGTTTACAGTTCTCGCAAAAACTGGCAAACAGACGTAAAGTAAGTTTTCATATTTCAGCGATGCACTACTGGAAATAATTAATTCTACCTCAAAAATAATTTATTTATGATTTTAAGACTGTTAGACAAAAATAGAAAACAGGTAACCGAGCTTGAAAATCGGCTGTCCTATAAGTTTGCCGATCCCGCCTTGTTGCTTCAGGCCTTAATCCATCGTTCATATTCCTTTGAGCAGGGGCGTCAGCTTGAGAAAGACAACGAAACACTGGAATTTCTAGGTGACGCGGTGTTGGATTTAACAGTGGGCTATGTTCTTTTTAAAATGTTTCCGTTGATGAAAGAAGGAGATCTGACCAGGCTGCGTTCCGCCCTGGTCAAGGAAAGTCATCTGGCGATTATGGCCAGGGAACTTGATCTTGGCTCTCATATCCTGCTTGGCAAGGGGGAGGACGCCTCTAATGGCCGGGACAAACCCTCAATCCTGTCCTGCGCTTTTGAAGCAGTCATGGGAGCGATATTTCTTGATGGGGGCTATGAAGCTGCCATGGCTGTGGTTGATCGCAATGTTGTCCCCTGGATTAAGCAGCGGAAGGAAACCCTGCGCAATGCCGATGCCAAAAGCCTTCTCCAGGAAATGATCCAGGAAAAATTTAACCAGGGCCCTTCCTATGTACTGGAAAAGGCGGAAGGCCCTGATCATGATAAACTGTTTACGGTTTTAGTCTGTTTTCGCAAGGTAAACATGGGCCGGGGAACGGCAAAGAATAAAAAAGAGGCTGAACAAAAGGCAGCGGCAGCGGCTATTAAAAAATTTGAAAATTTTGTTTTTGATGATGAATAGACAGATCTTACGGGGAGGAAAAACATGGCCGGCTATAAAATCCATCCAATAGTGATGGGAACCAAAGTTTTTGACAAAGGCATGATGACTTATCAACATGATTACGGTACGCCTTATACAATTCCGATTTACTGCTGGTACCTGGAAGGAGGAGACAAGAAGATCCTGGTTGATACCGGAGAGATGCGTCCTATTCAATCTGAGGATCGGGAAAATAATATTGGCGGCAAAATTTATACTTTTGAAGAGGGCCTGGAAAAATGGGGACTTAAGCCTGAAGATATTGATGTGGTAATCCATACTCATCTACATGCCGATCATTGTGAAAATGATTACAAATGTTCCAACGCGGTATTTTATATTCATGAAAAGGAACTTGAGACAATCAGCGATCCTCATCCCCTGGATTATCGCTATGTTGAAGACTATATTTATGAAATAAGAGAGGCCGATCAGATTAAATCAGTTAACAGTGACCAGGAAATTCTTCCTGGAATTTCAGTAAGTCATACCCCGGCCCATACTCCGGGTGGTATGACTATCCTGATTGACACTGCCCGTGGCAGGGCCGCGATAACCGGCTTTTGTGTTATTCGGGAAAATTTTGAACCGCCGCCGGCAATCCGGGCCATGGAAATGGAGGTAATTCCTCCCGGCACAAATGTCAATACCTATGATGCCTATGATATGATGCTTAAAGTGCGGGATCAGGCTGATATTCTCCTGCCCCTGCATGAGCCGGAATTTGCCTCGATTGACACCATTGGTTAGCGTTTATTCCTGATGACTCCTCTGGTTATTCCTTTTTTTATTCCGCACCAGGGTTGCCCGCAGCGCTGTATTTTCTGCAACCAGCAGTCAATTACCAGTGTCAGTGCCCGGGCCGGAGCCCTGATGCCTGCTGATATTACCAGGGAAATCAACTGCTGGCTGAACAGGGTTCAAAAAGGACGGGAGGTGCAGGTTGCTTTTTATGGCGGCAGTTTTACCGGCTTACTTCGCAGCCGCCAGGCGGAACTGCTTGGGGCAGTGCAGCCGTTTATTGAGCAGGGAGATGTTGACTGCGTCCGTTTGTCAACCCGCCCTGATTATATTGATGATGAAATTGTCGCTTTTTTACAATCTTATCAGGTCAAAATAGTAGAA
>JANTFJ010000193.1 GCA_024763495.1 Desulfobulbaceae bacterium
TTCTAAGGCGCAATCTGAACATTTAGAAAAGCGATCTGCAATTATGCAATCCTCAACGTAGCTGTGCTACGCCTGCGGTTGCATGCAATTAGATCACCTCTCTAAATGACCATATTACACCTTATCTCTACTAATTTATTTTTGAGTGAACCCTTACCCCGTGAGTAGTTACAAATTTAGAACTGATTTATCGTGTGCGCCGCATACTGTTGCTATGTAAGCAGGCCCAAATGCACAAAGAGGTAAACGTAGAATCCGTGAGGTGCAGGGTGGTGTTCATGGAGCGCTTACGCATTTTCGGACAGCCTCTTATTTCTTACCGAGTCCTTACGTCAATTTTCAATTGCCTGATTGCCGCAGCATAATCCTCGCTGCCGAACACGGCGGAACCGGCGACAAAAATGTTTACTCCGGCTTCCCGGACAGCGCTGATTGTTTTCGGGCTTACCCCTCCGTCAATTTCAATACCAACCTTAAGCCCCTTATCTTCAATTCTCGACTTTAGCACCCTGATCTTGTTCAGGGTGTCAAAAATAAAAGACTGGCCGCCGAAGCCGGGGTTTACGCTCATAAGCATCACAAGGTCAACATCTTCAAGAATATGATCAAGAAAACAGAGCGGAGTAGCCGGATTTAAAACGGCACCGGCCTTTTTGCCCAGCTCTTTTATGTGGTGGATGGTGCGGTGCAGGTGAGGACAGGTCTCGACATGAACGGTTATCCAGTCAGCTCCGGCATCAGCATAGGCAGCAATATACTGATCCGGATTGTCAATCATCAGATGAACGTCAAAAGGCAGATCAGTGGTTTTCCTTAATGCCTTTATAACCGGCGGGCCAAAGGTCAGGTTAGGGACAAAATGGCCGTCCATCACATCCAGGTGAATAACATCGGCTCCAGCCTGTTCCACAGCCTTAATCTCTTCGCCCAGCCGGGAAAAATCGGCCGACAGGATGGAAGGAGCAATCATATCTTTCTGCATATCCATTTTTCCTTTTTCCTTGTTTGTCTTGTTCCTCTGCTTTTTCTTTCTTCTTACCTGGCACCAACGCAGACCATAACATAATGATCCGTCAGGATATACTTGCGGGCAATCTCCATGACCCTTTCCGCGTCCATATTATCTATTGCCTCAACATAACGGTTACCGAAATCCTGGCCCAGGCCATAGGTTTCATTCAAGGCCATTTCCATGGCTTGGGAACCGTGGGTCTGAAGACTCATTTCATAATGACTGATAAGAATATTTTTTGCCTTGTTCAACTCTTCGGCGGAAATTTCCTCGTCCTGGATCCTGTAAAGTTCCCGCCAGAGCGCCTTGACAACCTCTTCCTTCTTGTCCGGACTGGTACCGATGTAAATTCCAAAAGAACCGGTATCAAGGCCGGGCATGGCAAAAGATGACAGGCTGTAGGCCAGGGACTGCTTATCCCGCAGCTCAGCGAAAAGACGTCCGCTCTGGCCCGAAAGCACGGTTTCCAGGATCTCAAGCCCGTAACGATCAGGGTTCTCGAGGTCGGCGCCAAGAAAACCGATAATTATATGAACCTGTTCCTTGTCCCGTGCAATGGTAAACATTTCCGGCTCAGGAGGTGGTTCGGGCGGCAGGAAACTTTCTTCGCCGCTTGTTTCGTTATCATTTTCATTCTGCCATTCACCAAAATATCTTTCAACCAGTTGCCGAACCTCTTCAGCCTTGACCGCACCGGACACGGCCAGGGTCAGGTTATTGCTTTTAGCCTGTTTTTTATAAATCTTCCTTAATTCTTCCACGCTGAGATTTTCCAGTGCAATTTCTGAACCTAAAGTATTGAGACTGTAAGGATGCCCCTGAAAAATCAAGCGGTTAAACTCGCGAAAAGCCAAAGAGGGCAGAGAATCTTCCTGCTGCTTGAGCTGGGCCAGCAATTCGGCCCTGATTTTTTCCGCCTCCCGGGAATCAAAGGCCGGGGTAAGCAGCACATCACGGAACAGGGCAAGGCCTGGTTCAAAAAACCGGGCAAGAAAATTTCCCTTGAGCCCAAAAGTATTCTTACCGTTAAAACCGGTGATTGAACCGGCCATGTCGGCAATTTTCAGGGCAAATTCGCGGGGCGGTAATTTTTCAGTGGCTGAAGGCAGCAGTTCGGCGATAAAGGCAAAAGCGCCGTTGGTCTTGTCGGTCTCCGCCCTGAGCCCACCAGGAATAACCGCCCGAACCGCAACGGTGGGGACATTATTATCTTCACGCACCAGCAGCCTTATCCCGTTTTGCAGCACAAAACGATGAACATTACTGAGATGGGCATCAGCCACCTGAGAGGGAGGAATCCCATGCCTGGCCTTGTCATCGGCCCGGGCAATTATGGTTTTCAGCTTTTCCCGGTCCAGATCAAGTTCCGTTCCCCTTGGGACAAGACAGCCGGCAGTAATTTTTTCCAGGGTAAAATATTTTCGGGCAATTTCCTGAATATCTTCCCGGCTGACTCCCCTTATCTGCTCCAGGTAAGCGTCTTCCCTGGGGTCACCGGTCAAAAGTTCAAAGGATCCTAATATCCGGGCCTGGCCTTCGACCCGTTCAAGGTTGAAAACAAAATCACTTTCCAGATTTCTCTTTATTCTGTTTAATTCGTCTTCACTGACCAGCAGATATTTCAGCTTAAATACCTCTTCCAGGGCAGCTTCCAGGGCAGGGACAATATTTTCCGCTTCCAGGACAGCTGTTATTTCCAGCAGTCCGGGATCATGAGGAGTAAAGGCTGAGGCATTAATCCGGTAAACCAGTCCCTTGTTATCCCGCAGTTCATGAAAAAGGCGGGAGGTATCACCATGGCCGAGCAGAGAGGTAATAACATCTAAAGCCGGACAGTCAGGATCGACAAAAGGGACAATGGGAATGGTCAGGGCCAGGTGACTCTGGGCTGTTTCTTCGGCAAGTTTAAAAAAGCGGGGCTTTTCCTGGGGCTTTTCCTGAGGCGGCTGGGGCCTGGCAAATGTTCCGGGCTCAAGACTGCCCATGAGTTCTTTGACCCTGGCCTGCACCTTGTCATGACGGACATCACCCACCACCACCACGATAAAATTTTCCGGGTGGTAATGTTTGGCCATATAGGCCAGGATATTATCGCGGGTAAAGGAAGAAACGCTTTCCTCCGTGCCGATCACCGGCAGCCGGTAAGGATGGGTCAGATAACTGTTGCTCATCAAGGCTTGAAACAGTTTGGTGGTGGGCCGGTCATTACGCATGTACAGTTCTTCCAGCACTACCTTTTTTTCCCGTTCCAGTTCGAGGGAATCAAAGGTGGAATTGAGGACAGCGTCAACCAGGACATCAAGAGCGGTATCCCAGTAGCGGGCCGGCAGGGTAGCATGATAAACCGTCTGTTCAAAAGAGGTATAGGCATTGATGGCTCCGCCTTTTTCTTCTATCTCGCCGGCAACCTCGCCCGGCCCCCTGGTGGAAGTTCCCTTGAAAATCATATGCTCGATCAGATGAGTGATACCAGCCTCATTTTTATCCTCATAAATACTGCCGGCCCTGACCCAGATCTGCACTGTGGCAATTTTCGTCCCCGGCGTCTCCTTGACCAGTACGGTCAATCTGTTATCAAGGGTTGTTTTGTAGAGATGGGGTGCCAGTTCTTCAGCACCGGAAATTTGAGTGGTCAGCATTATTGTCATAAAAAAGCCTAAAAATAAAAAAAGCGATAAAATGTGATTGTTTTCTGTCATCTGTCCTCTGCTCCCTGTCCCCTGTTTTCCAACTTCTGAATCACATATTAGAGATAATAGCTTCGGCAAAGGCGGAACATTTCAATTTAGTGGCCCCGTCCATCAGGCGGGCTAAATCATAGGTCACGGTTTTATTGATAATGGTTTTTTCCAGACTGTTCTGAATCATGGTCACGGCCTCGTTCCAGCCCAGGTATTCCAGCATCATGGCCCCGGAAAGCATCAGGGAACCGGGATTAACCTTATCCAGTCCCGCGTATTTAGGCGCAGTACCGTGGGTAGCCTCAAACAGGGCATATCCGTCACCGATATTTGCTCCAGGCGCAATACCTAAGCCACCGACCTGGGCGGCCAGGGCATCAGACATATAGTCACCATTTAAATTGGGCAGAGCCAGGACGCTGTATTCATCGGGCCGGAGCAATACCTGCTGGAACATGGCATCGGCAATGCGATCCTGGATAACAATTTTTCCTTCAGGCCGCTTACCATCATACTTGTCCCACATCTCTGCCTCAGAAATACATTGATCAGCAAATTCCTCGGCAGCCAGCTCATAACCCCAGGTACGAAAAGCACCTTCGGTAAATTTCATAATATTACCTTTATGCACCAGGGTAACAGTGGGTTTATTATTGATAATCGCATATTGAATGGCCTTGCGTACCAGCCTTTTGGTGCCAAAGGCGGAAATCGGTTTTATGCCGATACCGGATTCCGGCCTGATTTCATCACCCATTTCCTTTTTGATAAAATCAATTATTTTATTGGCTTCGGGGCTACCGGCCTGCCATTCAATCCCGGCGTAAACATCTTCGGTGTTTTCCCGAAAAATTACCATATCCACCCTTTCCGGGGCCTTGACCGGGCTGACCACGCCCTGGTAATATCGAACCGGACGGACGCAGGCATAGAGATCAAGAACCTGGCGCAGGGTAACATTTAAACTGCGAATACCCTCACCCACCGGGGTGGTAAGCGGGCCCTTGATGGCCACCACATTGTCCCTGATAGCGTCAAGGGTGGCCTGGGGCAGCCATTCACCGGTTTTATCTTTGGCCTTTTCGCCGGCGTAAATCTCCAGCCATTCGATTTTTTTAACGCCGCCGGAGGATTTATCCACTGCCGCGTCCAGCACTTTTTTAGTGGCGGCCCAGATATCCGGGCCTATGCCGTCTCCCTCGATAAAGGGAATAATCGGATTGTCGGTAACATTTATTGATCCATCGGAATTAATAGTAATTTTGTCAGCCACAGGTAATCTCCATTGTCGGAAATCAGGAATCATAAAACAAGGGAACAGCTAATCTGACCCACAAAAGCAGAAGTGAACTTAGAATCTTTAGTCACTTAGAATTAATTTTCGTGTTTTTTACACCCCTCAAGGGGGTACTGAAAAGAGTAGCAAGAAATTGAAAACATTCTTTGAAATAAACAACTCGAAGGTCTCACTATGTTCGCTATCTGCATCTACTGTTAAGGGACTTACTCCCGTCAAGCGAATACTGAACAGCGCCCAGAGCCTTAATTTCTCTTCCAGTTTATCTGGGCTAGGATAAGTGCCTTGGGGTAACTCGCTCTAAATAGTTTCAAAATTACGTCTTCAGTTTCTTGTTTTTTGTTACAGCTTCTCATAAGTAAGGCACTAAATATATTTATCAGATACCCTTTTTTACTGTTTTCCTGATTTCATTGTTTGTTTTGTTATGTCGTAACTACTCATCGAGCAAGCGACTTAATGTAAATGTTCGGCCAGGAGGATGTCCGAGAATGCCTTTTCTGCGGAGTCTCGTACCTCGCTTACCAGCCCAACTCTGTGTTATTTTGAAAAAATAATGCTCCGGAAAGCGAGTTGGCGAGACTCCGAGATATCAACTATATGGCTGTGCTTATTTTTTCAAAA
>JANTFJ010000194.1 GCA_024763495.1 Desulfobulbaceae bacterium
ACTGCCGCTGGAAACCAGGCTGCATATCAAAAGCGCCGGCCCCATCAGTGATTATACAACCAGGAGTCTGGATAAGGATATGGGCCATATGCCCAGGATTTGTCTGGATCTGCCTGGAGTAGAAACGAAAAAAATTGATTTACAAATAGAAAATTCTCCTTTGGGAAATGTCCGCAGCGAGATGCTTGATAAGGCTGATGGAATCAGGTTTGTCCTGGAATCGGCCCGGGAATCCATTTTCCTTTATGATATTGCCGCAACGGATAATGGTCTTGATATAATTATAACAGATCCGGAAACAGATGTGCCGGAACCAGACGCTGTTCTTGCCGCAACAGGTCTGGTAAAAGAAGATAACAGGGCCGAGACGGTTCAGGCTGAAAAAACTGCGGCAATTAAGCCGATTCTTCAGCCTGTATCAGTTAAAAAAGAGATGGACGCTGAAAATTCTGCCTCGTCTCCTGGCGAAGCCGGGCTCTATAATCTTTCCTTTGCCGGTTATACGGCCCAGAAAATCAGTGTTGATTTTTACAAGATTGATCTGCACAATGTTTTCCGGCTGATTGGTGATATAAGTAAAAAAAATATTGTAGTTGATGAAGCTGTAAATGGTTCGCTCACCTTGACTTTAAATGATGTGCCCTGGGACTTTGCCCTTGATATTATTCTTAATCTCAAAGACCTGCAAAAAGAAGAACGCTTTAATACCATTGTTATTTCCCCCAAGGATAAAAACTTCAACTGGCCGAAAGTTGGTGTTGAATCTAAATTAGATATTAAAAAAGATAACACTTTAGTTATAAATCAGTTAAAAACACCAGTTGAAAAACTTGAAGCCCGCAAACTTATCAAACAGGCAACAAACAGTGAGAGCGCAGGAGATTATGCCGGAGCTTTGGACATGTATGAGCAGGCTTTTCAGTCTTGGCCTGATAATGGCAAGTTGGCCAAAAAAATTACTATGGTAGCCTTGGGACAATTAGGTCTTAATGCAAAAGCCGCTCATTATGGTAAAATTGCCTCTCAATTACTTCCCCATGACACAAATGTAGCGTTACAGACAGCAGTAAGTCTTGCTAATTTAGAGAAGCTCGAAGAAGCTCGAGAATATTTTGATCTTGCTATCAGTGAGAAGCACCCATCCCGTCAAGCGCTATCATGTTATGCAGCTTTCTGTGAACAAAATAAGAGCTACGATATGGCATTATTTATGCTGTCTAAATTTGAAGATCTTTATGGTGCATCATTGGAAACTATGGTCAGTAAAGCTAGGATTTTAGACAAAACCGGAGATTCGACAAAGGCAAAAGAAGAGTACCGGGAAATTCTTTTATCTGGTTATAATATTCCGACAGATTTGAAAAAATTTATAAAAATACGTATCGAGATAAACAAAAGGTAACAGATAAATCCATTTGTTATGCTTACTGCTTTTAATATAGAATTTTTATGGTTAAAAAGATGAAAAAACAAAAAATAGCTCTTACAGATTTTGTAGCACTGTTTATGGTATCTGCTCTTTTGCTGTTACTTTGTGCGGGATGTGCATCCACGTTGCAAACGGGACAGGAAGAAACAAAAAAATTTCTTGATAAACATGTTGGTGATGCTATAGATGATGATACTTTTCTGCCGGATAAAGATATAAATAAAGCAGAATTGCCTGTTCGATTTCAAAATCCAACCTTCCTTTTGTCTGAATCAATTAATATGAATGAAGAAAAATTTGCCATACCAATTGGTGCTGATATTTCTTCAAATCAAGGCCGTGTTATTCTCAGAGACATAATAAAGAAATTAGCCAGGCTGAAAAACATGAATGTTAGCTGGGCTAGTGATGTGGATCAAAGTGTTTTGGTAGATGTGGACATTAGAGCTGATGATGACTTTTTTATAACTATAACTAACTTGCTACGTCAGGCTGATTATTTTTATGAAATTGATGATAATTCAATAATTATCAAGTATAAAGACACGCAAAGATTTTATATTGCTATGCCATTTATGCAGGCATCATTTAATACTAATGTTGGACTGCAAGCTGCATCTGATAGTAGCGGGCAAGGATCTTTTAACCTTGCAAACAAGGGGCACGGAGAGGATAGTTTCGATATCTGGGGTAATATTGAAAAAAATCTTAAAAAAATATTAGGTAAAGAACAAGAACTTTCCCTTTTAGACAAAACAAAAAAGAAAAAAGAAATTTTAGCAGGTGATAAGATTGTTGCGCAATTAAAAACTGAAAAACTATTATCTACAGAAACCACTACTGTTGCTATGGAAGGAGATAAAAAAACTGATTTTTATTATACTATTGATAAACCGGTTGGGATGGTAACAGTTACAGCTCCACGATCAATAATGACAAAGGTAAAAAATTATTTTGATAATTTTAAAAAACATATATATCGTCAAGTTACAATTGAGGCAAAATTTGTCGAAGTTAAGCTTGATGCAGATAATAGAACTGGAATTAATTGGGACGATTTGTTAGCCAGTGATTTTAGTTTTAATTTGGACTTTCAAAGATTTAGTCGTGAGCATGTTACTGATGGTAAGCCTTTTTCTGACTTTTTAACAATTAACAATAAAAGTTTCAATCTTGTGCTGGATATTATAGAGGATCAGGGGCATACTGAGATATTAGCAAGTCCTAAAATTTGCGTATTAAACGGGCAACCTGCTATGCTGAATGTCGGGGTGAAGACTGAATATCTAAAATCAATTACTTCAGAAGTAACGGATACTACAACCACCTATAGTACCGAAACAGATGAAGTAATGTCTGGTATTGGTTTGGCTGTCGTTGCTACGATACTAAATGAAGATGAAGTTATTTTAAATTTGACTCCAATTACTTCTGATGTTATTGACTGGACCGATCCAGTAGTAGGGGGTAATGCATTGCACTTGCCCCAAACATCAGTCAGAGAAATGAACACTTTGGTTAAAGTTAAGAGTGGATCAATTTTAGTTATTGGTGGATTGTCCAATTCCAAATCTATATATAACAATAGTGGTGTTGCAGGACTAAAAAATATTCCGGGGTTGGGAAAAGGATTTCGTACCGATGGCGCCGTTTCAGAGCAAAAAGAATTGATTATTCTCTTACGGCCGGTTATTCACGAATTTAAACAAAATTAAATTTTAGTTGGCTTGAAATCATGATTTTGGCAGTAGAATTTTAGGCGCTTACGGCTATTGTCTAAACAATTTTTTGTTATAATTTTTGGTAACTTCTCCATATGTGGTGGTCGCACCCAAACCGTATGTCTGACTTAGTGGGTTAGTTACTTTTTTTAAGACTGATGGAGATATTGTTAGAAAATCTGAACTGGTAGTTGTCTTGCGACCGGTTATTCATAATTTATAATACTCTGATTGTCCTGCCGGCTGCGGCTGTAAATTGCTACAAAAGGGGCATCTGCTTTACAGGCAGATGCCCCTTTTTTTATAATGAGCAATACTTTACCTTTTGCGGAAAAAGTTTTATGTTGTAGCAAACGTAAGAGGACAGCAAAAAAATTATCATAAAAAAGAGACTTACCGAGTTATGAATAAAAAAAATATATTTTTTATCGCCCTGATTCTTGTAATTATCTGGGGCTGTGCCGGAAACCTGACGATGAAGAAAGCCCGGCAGCTGGGAGCCCGGCAATTAACCGGAGTTCAGCTGCTTAAACTTTTCCCGGATAACACCCTGCATATGGTCAGCTGGAATAATGATATGCGGGCGGATGTGGTCTGCCGGGCCAACGGCAGAATAATCGCGGAAAACAGCCAGGGTGAGAAAAGTGAAGGGGGATGGTCAATTTCCCATGGAGATAAATTATGCCTGCGGTTCAGCGATTGGTCATTTGCTGATAAAATCTGCTATGCTGTTTTTCAACAGGATGAAAAATTCATGGCCTTTCGCTCTGACGGAGGCCTTGAGTATAACTTCACCCTGGACAGGATGCCCAGTAAAGCCGATCTTGAGGCAGCAGCAGAGAGGAATAAACCAGCAGTTACTGCTGACCATGAAAAAAAACCATGGTGGCAGACCTTAACCGCCAAGAAAAAAGCCAAGCCAGTCAAAAAAAAACAGGCTGATGACGGCCATTGGTGGAAATTCTGGGGAAACGATGAAACTCCGGCGGCTCCGGGTGTTACCACCTCAACCCCTGAAAAAGATAACGATAACTGGTGGAATATCTTAACCAGCAAAAAAAAGAAAGAAGAGCCGGAATTTATTCTTCCCGAAGAAGAGGAAGACAACGAACATTGGTGGGATATAGTAAATTTCTGGGATAATGGGCCTGATTATACGGTCAGTCCGGCTGCACCCTTGACGGATATCCAGCAACGTCTCTATAAAACCAAATCATGCCCGCAATGTGATTTTGCCGGGCTTGACATGCATGGAGCAGATCTGGAAGAAGCAGATCTTGCCGGGGCTGATCTTTCCGGCGTTAATCTGGAACATGCTATTCTCACTGAGGCCAACCTGGCTGGAGCCGATCTCTCCGGGGCCAACCTGGCCGAAGCTAATCTTATCAAGGCCAATCTTTCCGGGGCCAATCTTACCGGCGCTAATCTGCACTGGGCCATCTTAAGTAAGGCCAGGCTTTCCAAGGCAAAATTAAATGAGGCCTACATGGTCAAGGCCGACTGCTACAAGGCGGATTTTACAAATGCTGATATGACTGCCGCGATTTTGCAACGAGCCAATCTGGATAAGGCCACCGGACTTGTCCTGGAGCAGGACAGGGATAAGTCAAGTCAGACTCCGGCAGATAATCAGGATATAGAGGAAGAAGAGATAAAGTAGTAAGTTTGTAACTTCTTTAAAAGTGGTGGAAAAATAAAAAATTCGTACGTTCTCTCTCGCAACACTGCTCTTTTCTCTCGCCACACCGCTCTGCGGTGTGGCGTAACCATCGGCGCTCCGCGCCAGATTTTTTTGACGCAGAGCGTCGAAGCAGCGTCACACCGCAGAGCGGTGTGACGAGAGATGGATATAGAAGAAGAGATAAAATAGTTACCCTTATTTTACCGCTCTGATTCGCTCATAAAATTCCTGTAAATCTTTATTGACAAATTTTATTATTTTCCCCAGATTCGCCTGATGTGAAAACCATATATCACGCACCTTCAGACCTCTCAGTTCATTTCCTACCCGTTCCTGAACCTTTGTCCAGAGATGTTTGCGGTAATCAGTGTCAAGTGAAACAATATCTGCTGAATTTTGGAAACATTTTCTGATCAGGCGGGGAAAACTCCACTTGCTGAACCACATACCGGCCAGTAACAGCGTGCCGGTCAGGCCGCAGAGGGGAATAACAAAATTCTGAGGTTGAACATGTCCGGCCAGCAGAGCGGCAAGCATGGTTTCTGCAGGAAAACCGACAGTGCCTTTCAGGATAACTCCAAGAAAAAAGAAAACCAGCAGTCCACTCAAGAAAGCAATTTTAACAGTCTCTCCGAAAAGAGAACGGGCGCGGGCGGCAACTCTCGTCATTACTTCAGCAATTATTTTTAATTCATTAACCTGGCGGTCAATATCCTGGAGAATATGATTGATGCGGAAGGCCGGGGCTGAAAGAATTTTTTCTTTTAATTCGCCTCGTTCTC
>JANTFJ010000195.1 GCA_024763495.1 Desulfobulbaceae bacterium
TAAATGTTCGGATAGTGCCCCAGATTTGTTCGTTTCGGCGTGTTCACTATAGTATACTATGTGAATCACGCCTAAACGGGCGAAGGTGGGGTGCTAGTCGAACATTTACCGGAGTCGGAGTTTATGCCCTGTTTTTAAGGGTGCTTACCTCTTCCCGCGATCAGCCCGGCTTACGAATGACTACCCCCTGAATCACTTACAGTTATGGGGTTGTCGCTGCCTGGGTGTGGTTTATTGATCGCTATCGTTATTTCCATAGAACGATAGCACTTGCTATTGCGTCATTCGTCCTTTTCCCGGCGAATAACGGCTCCAACACCGGCAAGTTTTTCCACCAGGTTCTCATATCCCCGATCAAGATGATAAATTCGCGAAATTTCAGTAACTCCCTGGGCCGCAAGGCCGGCTATCACCAGGGAAGCACTGGCCCGCAGATCTGTGGCCATGACCTTGGCACCAGTTAATCTGCTGCCCCCCCTGACAATTGCACTGGCGCCATCTACCTTGATATCAGCACCGAGACGGCGTAATTCAGCTACATGCATGAAACGATTTTCAAAAATAGTTTCGTTAATAAAACTTGTACCATCGGCAAAAATCATCAGAGCCATAATCTGGGCCTGAAGATCAGTGGGAAAGCCGGGATAAACCATGGTCTTGATATCAACGCTGGCCAGTGAACCACGCCCCCTTACTCGAAAGAAATTATCACCTTCCTGCAATTCAAGCCCGGCTATACGCAATTTTTCAGTCAGGGCCGGCAACAGGACGGGCTCACAGTCAGTCAAGGTTACATCACCGCCAACCGCACCCACGGCAATAAGATAAGTGCCGGTTTCAATCCGGTCAGGAATAATGGTAATCTCTGCCGGATTGAGACGCTCAACCCCGTGAACAACCAGCCTGTCGGTATCCCGTCCCTCAATTTCAGCGCCCATGGCAATAAGCATATCAATCAGGTTGCCAATCTCCGGCTCACAGGCAACATTTTTCAGGGTTGAAGTGCCCCTGGCCAATACAGCCGCCATTAACATATTTTCAGTGCCGGTAACCGAAGGAAAATCAAAGTAAACCGTACCGCCGGAAAGCCGACCGCTTACCGCCGCCTCGACATAGCCCTGTTCAAGGACAACATCAGCTCCAAGTTTCTTTAACCCCTGAATATGAAAATTAATCGGTCGGGCCCCAATAGCACAGCCTCCAGGCAGAGAAACCCTGGCCCGTCCCATCCTGGCCAGCAGAGGGCCAAGAACCAGGACCGAGGCCCGCATAGTTTTTACCAGTTCATAAGAGGCCTCACAACTGACAAGATCCGCGGAATTAATCCGTATGGTGCCAGGGCCGATCTTTTCCCAGACAACGCCTAAAGTCGCCAGCAGAGAAAGAATTGTCCTGATGTCGTGCAGGTCAGGTACATTATACAGGGTGTGCCATCCCGGAGTTAACAGGGTTGCGGCAATAATCGGCAGAGCAGCATTTTTAGCGCCACTTATCCTGATATGACCATGCAATTCATGACCACCTTCAATAACAATTTTATCCATGCCTTGAAATTCCTGGGTTATCCCATTAGATTTTCAGGATCATCTGGTTTGTCGGCCTGAAAAATCCTGGGTAATCCGGCATAATCTTCATAAATATTAATATTTTTAAATTGTCGACCTGAAAAAAGATCAATAACAAGGTCGGCCTGATCAGCGCCGATTTCCATAAAAAAACGGCCGCCAGGCTTGAGGACTGAAAAAATATGGTCGGCAAAACGTTTAATTTCAGTAATTCCCCGGCTGCCGCCATCCAGGGCCAATTTCGGCTCGAAACTTATTTCCGGTTGTAAAGACGGAAGAATATCATGCTCGACATAAGGAGGATTGGCAAGAATTAAATCGAAAACAGGCTTGTTTTTGATCCCCCCCAGCCAGTCTGACTGAACAAAACAAATGTCTTCATCGACCTTGTGCGTCAGACTGTTTTCCAGGGCTACACAAAGAGCAGGCCAGGAAATATCGAGAGCAACAATATTCGCGCCAGGCAATTCCCTGGCAAGAACAATGGCAATAACCCCGCTGCCCGTGCCCATATCAAGAATTTTACCACAGAAATCACTGTCATTGTTTCTCACAACCTGGAGACAAATTTCAATCATATTTTCCGTTTCCGGTCTGGGAATGAGAACATCAGGGGTAACTTTAAAGGGCAAGGACCAGAATTCCTGCTCACCAAGAATATAGCAAAGGGGTTCACGCTGAAGACGACGGCTGACATATTCCTCAAACGCGATTACTGTAGCAGGTAAAATTATTTTTTCGGGGAGAAACAGTTCAGCTCTGGGGACATTAAGCAGATGGGCCAGCATTATTGAGGCCTCTAAATCGGCATCAGGAATACCGACGTCTTTTAAACGACGGGCAGCGTTCTGGTAAAGTTCAAATAGAATCAAAGTCCAGTGCTTTTGTTAAGTGAGCGAGATATTGACAAAAAAATTATTGCAGGGTTTTAAGGGTCTCGGCCTGATAATGGGCAATCAGGGGTTCTATTACATTATCGAGCTTACCCATTAAAATATCATCAAGTTTATACAGGGTCAAATTAATGCGATGATCAGTCATCCTGCCCTGGGGATAATTGTACGTGCGTATCCGCTCACTGCGGTCACCGCTGCCGATCTGGCTTTTTCTTTCCTCAGAAATACGATCATGTTGTTCCTGCTGCATCTGGTCAAGAAGACGGGCCCGCAAAACTTTCAAAGCCTGGGCTTTATTTTTATGTTGAGATTTTTCATCCTGGCAGGTTACAACCAGGCCGGTAGGAATGTGGGTAATGCGAATAGCTGAATCAGTGGTATTTACACTCTGACCGCCAGGTCCGGAGGATCGGAAGACATCAATTCTTAATTCATTGGGATCAATATTAAGTTCAACCTCCTCAGCTTCAGGAATAACAGCCACAGTTACCGCCGAGGTATGAATCCTCCCCTGGGTTTCGGTTTCCGGAACCCGCTGCACCCGATGAACTCCAGACTCAAATTTCAGTTTACTGAACACTTTTTTTCCGCTGATAAGGCCGATTATCTCCTTGAATCCGCCAATACCAATAGGGTTACTACTTAAAACTTCAACCTTCCAGCCCTGCATCTCAGCATACTTGGAATACATCCGAAAAAGATCGCTGACAAAAAGGGCAGCCTCATCACCACCTGTTCCAGCCCTTATTTCAAGAAGGGTATTCTTTTCATCCTTAGGATCTCTGGGCAGGAGCATGAGGCGCAGAGAATTTTCAAGGTCAACAATTTTTTTACTGAGTTCTGCTATTTCAGCCTTAACAAGCTCCCGCATTTCTTCATCGTTTTCATCAAGCAGCAGCTCTTTATTCTCCGCAAGATCCTCTTCCGCCTGCCTGAATTCCTGATAAAGCTGCCATAACTTTGAAACCCTGGCATGTTCCCTGGCAACATTGCCATAGTCGGCCTGGTTAGCCAGCACAGCAGGGTCTGCCAGTTTTCCTTCAAGCTCTATAAGTTTTTCGTCAAGATTTTGAAACTGAGCAAACAAAATTATTTATCCAGGGTTCTGCCATATTTACGCAGGAATTTCTCTACCCGGCCCGCAGTATCAACAAGTTTCTGCTTACCGGTAAAAAAAGGATGACAGGCTGAACAGATTTCGACCTTGATTTCTTTATTCACGGTTCCTACCTCAATCTCATTACCACAGGCGCACTTGGCCATAATTCTATTATATTTTGGATGAATTCCTTTTTTCATTACAATACTCCCCGGTATAGCTGTCAGCTATTAAAAAATAATTGTAACTGTTCAGTTGCACTTCATCTGCATGCCATAAGTCTGTCTTGCATAGTATTAATATGCTGCGCCAGTCTTATTACGCACAGCTAAAGCACACGGAGTCTCACTTCGTTCGCTTACCCCTGAACAGTTACAGTACAATGGTTGTGGCAGTTTTTCGCCCCTGCCTTAATAGTTACAAATAATTTACATCATATATAAACAAAAAATCAGCAAAGAACATTAATATATATCAGACAAAAAAAAGTTTAGCAAGATCAACCGTTCATAGAATCAAAAAAATCAGCATTGTTTTTTGTACCTTTCATCTTGTCGAGCAAAAATTCCATGGCATCTGCCGGGTGCATAGTAGATAATAATTTTCGTAATATCCACATCCGGTTCAATACGGTTGGAGTTAACAGTAAATCTTCCTTCCTGGTGCCGGAACGATTAATATCAAACGAGGGGAACAGACGGCGATCCGCCATCTTACGATCCAGGACAACCTCCATGTTACCGGTACCCTTAAATTCCTCAAAAATAACATCATCCATCCTGCTGCCTGTCTCAACTAAAGCAGAGGCGATAATGGTGAGGCTTCCTCCTTCTTCGATATTTCTTGCCGCGCCGAAAAATCTTTTAGGGCGATGCAGGGCATTGGAATCAACTCCACCGGAAAGAATTTTTCCACTGGGCGGCACCACTGTATTATAAGCCCTGGCCAGCCGGGTAATACTGTCCAGGAGAATTACAACATCATTTTTATGCTCTACCAGTCTCTTGGCTTTTTCTATAACCATCTCAGCCACCTGGATATGACGCTGGGGTGGTTCATCAAAGGTAGAACTGATAACCTCGGCATCAACGCTCCTTGCCATATCAGTTACCTCTTCAGGCCGCTCATCAATAAGTAGAACAATTAAAATGATCTCCTTATGATTTTTAGTAATGCTGTTAGCAATATCCTTAATCAACACGGTCTTACCGGTTCTGGGAGGCGCAACAATCAAACCGCGCTGCCCCTTGCCGATTGGAGCGATAATGTCCATGATGCGCATGGAAAAATTGTCGGCCGCTCTTTCCAGAAAAATTCTTTGATCCGGGTGCAAAGGAGTAAGGTTGGAAAAAAGTGTTTTATATTTAGCTTTGTCCGGATGTTCAAAATTTACTTTTTCAACCTTGAGCAGGGCAAAATATCGTTCACTTTCTTTTGGCGGCCTGACAATCCCTTCAACAGTGTCACCGGTACGGAGACTCAATCTTCTGATCTGAGAAGGAGACACATAAATGTCGTCAGGGCCAGGGAGATAGTTATAATCAGGAGCACGCAGGAAACCAAAACCATCACTTAAAATCTCCAGCACCCCATTACCGCGCACCATGGCGCCTTTTTCCAGCTTGGCTTTGGCATGAATAATCGCAAAGATTAATTCCTGTTTACGCATACCACTGAAACCGTCAATTTTGAGTTCCTTGGCAATTTGGGTTAATTCAGTGATCTTTTTTATCTTTAAATCGCTTAAATTCATTGCCCTTAACTCTCCTTATAACTACAAAATCTTTTCATCTTTTACCTCTCCAGGTTGTATAACCACTTAACTTTAATAAATAAAAATTTTACCAAAGCAAAAAAAATGTTGTCGCGTCACGTTTTTTTCAAAATCGCACAACGATCATTTCAGCTCAGGCAAAGAATCCTGAGTCTGTAATTATTATATGTAGGTAACTGCTCACAGGGCACCGCATATTTCCGCCATCAGTCCGGTTTACGTATGACTATGGCGGCACCGGTCTGATGACGAAAATCTACGGCACCCTG
>JANTFJ010000196.1 GCA_024763495.1 Desulfobulbaceae bacterium
TCAAGGAAGAAGCTGTCAAGCTCGTCGTTGAGCAGGGTTATCGAGTATCAGAGGCGGCAAATAGTTTGGGCGTGAGTGATAGCGCCATTCGCAAATGAAAATCCCAATTAGGCCCAAAATCCAAAATAGAGATGTTTTACAACAGTTTTCGCAGGCATTCTCATCTGGGTAATTTGAGCCCAAGAGAATTTATAAAAAATTGGTCAGCAAATAAAATGGCCGCATGAATAAACTGTCCATTTTTACTTGACCACTCCAACAACCTCTTAGGCAGTAATTTTGTATAACGAATTAATCAATTAACTGCTGAACATGGGTAATGTTACTGTAGGAGCCCAGCCCTCTGGGCGATTCATGCCATGAGCTTTGCTCCATATTTTATCGCCCAGAGGGGCTGGGCTCCTACAGGGTGATGTCATACGTAAGCCGGGCTTGGACGCGAAAATATGCGGTACCCTGTAACCAGTTACGAAATTTAATTAATTTTGAAGAGGTTTAACAACAGCTCCGGAACGAATACAGCGGGTGCATACCCTGACATATTTAGCATTTCCTCCTGAGGTGGCAATTCTTACTTTTTTCAGGTTCGGTAACCAGCGCCGCCGGGTTTTGTTGTGGGCGTGACTGACATTATTTCCGGTCATAGGTTTTTTACCGCATATCGCGCATTCTTTAGCCATAATATATCTCCTTTACAGGGGGTAGCGAAGTTAGGACGCTTACCTCATGAGTAGTTACACTATAAATTCAGTTGAAACAAAATTTTATACCTTGTCTGTGTCTCTTTTGCAACTGTTTTTACGTAAGCGCTCCATTAACACCATCCTGCACGCGCTTCAACCCTGTGATATAGCGATGTATATTATCGCAGGGCGTGGAATTCGCGCATGGCGGTGTCCCTGAATCCTTTTACAGTCCCAACCCTGTATTTATTTTTTCAAAATGCCTCGCAGTCGGGGGGGATGGCCTGTCCTTAAGGGGGGTTACCTGATTTGAAAAAAAATGTCTATTCTCGGACACCATCCCGGGTTATTAACCGGGATGGTGTTGTGAACTTGGTTAAACAGGGAAAAGTGTTCAGTGGCATAGTTTAAGATTTTGATTGACATTGCCGATAAGATTTAAAAAAGTATTTATATGAGTCCTTAAAAGGTAAACGTTTACAAAATTATAACTATTCGGCAAAGGCTGAAAAATTTTCATATTCTTGTGTTTGGTAACTACTCGCCTAACGAGTGCAAACCTCCGTATTTGTAACTGCTCGGAGTCTCCCTCCGGTCGCTTACCTTCAGGGTGCAGGAGATTTTCGTGATCAGACTGGCACCCATACTTCGGGCATAAACTTCGCATACTGGTGCTATGTAAGACAGGCTGATCGCGTAAATATGCGGTGCCATGTGAGCTGTTACGTTTTTTTTACAGCTTCTCAGAAGTAAGGCTCTAATCATTAATTTAAAATAATATTATCTACCTTCAAGTGAAAAATTCTGCCAACTTCAGGCCTCAGTCAGCAAAACTCCCGGGAAAACAGGGAATCCCCAGGGCCACTGTTATTCCCATTGCCAGCGGTAAAGGCGGAGTTGGCAAGAGTGTGATAACCGCTAATCTGGCTATAGCCCTGGCTCAACTTGGTCACGACACCCTGGCTGTTGATCTTGATCTCGGCGGTTCCAATCTCCACAGTTATCTGGGGCTGGGCAACCAGCATTCCGGAATTGGTGATTTTTTAAAAGGCCGTCAAAAAAGCCTGTCGGAACTTATCGTTCATACTAAAATCCCGAAGCTTCGTTTTCTGGCCGGTGATGGTCGTACACCATTTATGGCCAACATCCCTTTTCAGCAGCGTATTCTGCTGTTGAATGAACTGCAAAAGGTTAAAGCCCGTTTTGTTCTTCTTGATCTTGGAGCAGGCAGTACATTTAATACCCTTAATTTTTTTGGCCTTTCCCACCATGGTATGATTGTTACTACCTTTGAAAGTCCAGCTATCATGAATATGCTTACCTTTTTAAAAAATTTTATGTTTCGGCTTATATCGGCTGTTAGTAAACAAAATAATGATGTTTTTAAAGAACTTATCCAGGAGTTCCGTCGACCTGTTAATGGCATCCCGGTTACGGTTGCCTCTTTGCTGGCCAGGGTAGCCGGACAGGATGAGAAGTTGGCCCGGACTCTCCAGCAGATTTGTCGATCCTATTCGCCCCGCCTGGTCTTTAATATGGCGGAAAATGTAACGGATTTGCAGATATGTCCCAAGATTAACCAGGCCTTAAAAGAAAATATGACCCTTACTCCCTCTTTCTGTGGTTGTATCAGTTATGATAATTCGATCAGGCGCAGCGTCAGACAGCGAATTCCGATTATTCTCATCCGACCGGACAGCCCTCCGGCCAGGGATATCATAGCCCTGAGCCGTTATATTGCCTCAGGTCGATATAATTCTCCCAGGATAAAAACCGCAAAAGAGTTACAGTCCGAAGTTGGCAGGCGGTAAAAATAATTTATTTTCCGGCAACGTAACTGCTCACAGAGACTTAAATGTTGCAAAGATTTGCTTCCTGGTGAACGGTTACGAATCGGCTATGTCGGTAATTATTTTTCTATAAAGAACGGTTAATGAGATTTGTTGTAATTTCGATTAGTTAATGTTTTTTTTTTTTTGCTTGCCGGTTTTATTGTTGAAAATGAAAAAAAGAAGAGTTGAAACAGTTGAATTTGTTCCTTTTCTCTGGTATATAAGCTCGATTACTAAGAGGAGGAGGTTATAGTTTAATGGGAAACAACGAAACAGAAATCATTACAAATGACAGTTTTGACACTGTCGAAGAAGGCGCAAGTTTTGCGGAACTGTTTGGTGACGAACAACTTACAGTCGCTGACGTAGGTTCAGTTGTGCCTGGAACAATCATTGGTCTTACAGACGATTTCGCTGTAGTTGATATCGGCGATAAGTCGGAAAGTGAAATTTCTCTCAGTGAGTTTAAGAGTGATGGTGAGGAACTGGAAGTAAAAGTTGGCGATGTTTTTGATGTATTTGTTGAGAAAAGAGAGGCTGAGGGTGGTCTCTGTTTATCGCGGGAAAAAGCTATCGGCATCAAGGTCTGGGAAGATATAGCCCGGATTCAGGAAGAGGATGGTACAATTCAGGGCCGGATTGATAACCGGGTCAAAGGCGGTATGTCTGTTGATATCGGTGTCCCTGCGTTTCTACCATATTCTCAAATTGATCTGCGACCAGTCAAGGATCTTGACAGCCTGATTGGCCAATCTTTTGATTTTAAAATTCTTAAGTACAATCGGAGACGCAACAATGTTGTAATCTCCCGCCGGGCCATTCTTGAGGAAGAGCGTAAAAAACTCAGAGAAGATATGCGCGATAACCTGGCAGAAGGGTCTATTATCAAGGGAGCAATTACCAATATCACTGATTATGGAATCTTTATTGATCTGGGTGGCCTAGACGGTTTGTGCCATATAACCGATCTTTCCTGGGGACGCGTTTCTCATCCTTCCAAGCTGTTCAAGGTTGGTGAGGAGATTGAAGTCAAGGTCCTGAAGTTTGATAAGGATACTGATAAAGTTTCTCTTGGCGTTAAACAGCTCAAAACAGATCCATGGAGTACTGTTGAAGAAAAATATCCGGTAGGTTCAAAAGCCGTGGGCCGGGTGGTTAGTATTACGGATTATGGTGTTTTTGCTGAACTTGAAGAAGGGGTCGAGGGCTTGATTCATGTGTCTGAGATGTCTTGGTCCAAGAAAACCCGTCATCCATCTAAAATAGTTACAGTTGGAGACCAGGTTGAGGTTGCCATTTTAAATATAGATGCAGATGCCAAAAGGATTTCGCTGGGTATGAAACAGTTACAGCCTAATCCCTGGGATTTGGTGATTGATAATTATCCGGTTGGTTCGATTATTGAGGGTAAGGTAAAAAACATTACTGATTTTGGTATTTTTATAGGTATCGAAGAAGGGATTGACGGCTTGATTCATGTTTCAGATCTTTCCTGGACCGAGCGAATTAAGCATCCTTCGGAAAAATATTCTAAAAATCAGGTTGTTCAGGCTGTTGTCCTTAAAATTGACCGGGAAAGTGAGCGTTTTTCTCTTGGAATCAAGCAGCTTGAGCCTGATCCCTGGCAGCAGGTTATAGAAAAATATCCTGTTGGCGCTCCTGTTGAAGGTAAAATTACTAACGTAACTGATTTTGGTATTTTTGTTGAAGTGGAAGAAGGCATTGAGGGGCTTGTTCATGTTTCCGAGATTAGCAAGGAAAAAATTGCAACTCCGGTTGGGATGTACAATGTCGGCGATATGTTAAAAACAAAGGTAATCAATGTTTCTGCTAAGGATCGGAAGATAGGCTTGTCTGTCAAGGCCCTGTCTGATGAATCCCCCGAAGCCAGTTATCAGGATTACAAGAAGCAGCAGGAAACGGCTGGGCCGTCAACTATTGGCGACCTTTTAAAAGAGGAATTTGATAAAGAAGATTCGGCTGGATAGTCGAATAATTATGTCTAAAAAAAGGTTGTTTCGCCAAAGTCACCCTGTACTTGCCGGTTTTCTTCTGTTGGCGGGTATTGCTTTTATTTTCTTTGGTGGAATAACCTTTTTTATTATCAAGCTGACTCATCATGGCAGTTCGGATATTTTCATTTCCCGGCCAGGGATCGGCATAATTGAACTTAAAGGAGTTATTACCAGTTCAGAACAGACTATTGCCAATCTGTTGAAGTTTAAGAATAATAATAATGTTAAGGCAATTGTGGTCAGGATTGATAGTCCTGGTGGAGCGGTTGGGGCTTCTCAGGAGATTTATCGGGAAATAAAGCGGGTTGATAAGGTTAAGCCTATTGTTGCCTCAATGGGTTCTGTCGCTGCCTCCGGCGGCTATTACAGCGCAATTGGTGCCGAGAAGATTGTCGCCAGTCCAGGTACCTTGACCGGCAGCATGGGGGTTATATTGAAATTTGCCAATCTTGAGCAAATTTTTAATAAAATCGGTTATAAAAGTGAAATTATTAAAAGCGGTAAATTTAAAGACATGGGGTCTCCGGGGCGCTCTTTAACTCCTGATGAACGAGTTATGCTTCAGGAGTTGCTGGATAATGTTCATGGCCAGTTTATCAGGGCTATTGCCGAAAGCAGGAACCTTGCTGAAGAAGATGTGAAAAAAATTGCCGATGGCCGTATTTTTTCCGGTGAACAGGCAGTTGATTTAGGGTTGGTCGATTCGTTGGGAAATTTTACTGATGCCGTTCAGTTGGCAGCAAGCCTGGGGGGGCTGCCTGACAGTGACCCGTACTTGATTTATCCGGAGAAAAACGAGTTTAACCTGCTGAGGATGGTCAGTGGAGAAAAGGGAGAAGCGTTGTTGAATTTACTGGAAAAACCTGATCCTGTCCTGGCTTATCAGTGGCTGGTTAATTAATGGGATGGCTGGAAAAAATTTGATCCAGCATGCTGGTTTAGCTACCCACCGTAATTGTAACGAATAAACGTAACTACTCATGGGGTAAGCGTCCTAACTTCGCTAACCCCTGTAATTGTAACTGGTTACAGGGTGCCGTAGATTTTCGTGATCAGGTCGGCGC
>JANTFJ010000197.1 GCA_024763495.1 Desulfobulbaceae bacterium
GTTTCAGGGATGCCGCCATGTGCCCGTTACAACGCTCGCGATAATACATCAGGTATATCGCGGCGTTTAAACGGGTGCAGGGTGGTGTTCATGGAGCAGCACTTACCCATAATTAAATTATCCTGGTGGAAACCTGATGATCCGCTTCAGCGCTGCCACCTGGTTATGTCACCGGCAAATGGATCAACGGCAAACTCAAAATTAGTGTCATTCTTTTTGGCCGTCACCATCCCAACTGCGGCTTGATTGTTGACCTTTTTGGCATATCTTGCCACAATTCCGCCCGCGAGATTAAGGTCATAGTCATCGGTGCAGTAGCGCAATAAAGCCGCGGGCCCGGGCCGGTCTTTCATGTTAAGCAGATAGTCTCCACTTCGATAAAGGGCCTCTACCTGGTTATTTTCCTTCTGATTACGACCCACTGCCAGCCATCCGCCGCCAGGCAGGAGAAACTGCCGCCCCACCAGCAGAAAAGAAATGTCATTAACAGTTACATCCGGCTTGGAAGCAAAAACATTCCTGATTCTCCTGCCAAGGGCCGGGTCAGCCAGCATACAGCCGCCGCCCGGATTGGGGAAGTCGGTTATCCCCATTTCCGCGGCCAGCTTAAGCTGGCCTTTACGGCTTCTTCCGCTGAAATCCGGAAGTTGATCAAAGTTAATAATATCATCAAACGCTCCCCTGCCCGCCTGCAGGGTTGAGGCGGCGCACAGGGGGCGAAAGAGAATGCCCTCGGTTTCGCTGTCCCGTTCAATTATCCGCATGGTATCCTTACGCTGGGACATGGGACGCTGCCCGGTAACCTCGCCGCTGATAATAAATGAAGCCCCGAATTGAGCCATCATTTTTTTTGCTTCCCTGACCATTAAAATTTTACAGTCAATGCAGGGGTTAAAGTGCTTCCCGTAACCATGGGCAGGATTTTTCAGCATGGGCAGGTAAGATTCGCTTATATCTCTGACAATTACTGAAATATCGTATTTGCTCTTGATATAATCGACATATCCTTTACGTCCAGGCAAATCATAATGAAAAAAAGGGGTGACAAACTGCACGGCCCGGACATTAATATTCCGGGCCTGCATCACCCGGCAGGCCAGGATGGAATCCAATCCCCCGGAAAAAAGGGCAAGAGCAGTAACTTTTTTATTCATTCGGCTTATTACGCTGGAGCAATTCCCTGGCATAAGCCAGGGTTTGATCAGTAACCGAGTCGCCATCAAGCATCCGGCCGATTTCACGGTGGACTTCATCGGCGGCTAACCTGGTTATCGCTGTTTTTGTCCGCTGATTATGGACAAGTTTAGTCACCCGGAAATGTTCGTCAGCGCCGGAGGCTATCTGGGGCAGATGAGTTATGCACAGCACCTGGCTGCAGTTGGCAAGTTCTCTTATTTTTCCAGCAACCGATTCAGCCGCCTTGCCGCTTATTCCAGCGTCAATTTCATCAAATATGACTGTCTCAACCTGATCTTGACGGGCAGGCAGACATTTTAATGCCAGCATCAGGCGGGACAGTTCACCTCCCGAGGCTACCCTGGATACCGGCTTTGGCGGTTCACCGGGATTAGCTGAAAAAAAGAATTCCGGCCGGTCTATGCCACCGGCTGTCATCCTGTCAAGGGGTGCGGCTTCATCATTTACAAAATTAATCTCAAAACGAGCATGTTCCAGGGCCAGTCCTTTAAGCTCACGGACAAGTCGTTGACATAGTTCTCCGGCAATTTTTTTTCGTTCAAGGGACAGCTTGCCGGCTTTATAAAGCAGCTTTTTCTCAACATCCTTTAATTCGGTATTTAATTCCGCCAGATTATGATCAAGGTTTTCAAGTTCTGCCAGTTCGCTTGCTGCCTGACGGCCATAAGCAATCACGTCCTCAAGTTCCGAACCATATTTACGTTTGAGCTGTTGAAGCTGATCTATACGGCTGCAGATGATCTCCAACTGGGCAGGATCACTGGGTATCTGATCCAGATAATCACGCAGAACCGGCAATTGATCCTCAAGCTGGTAGCAGAGTCCGGCAATATTTTCACTCAGCCCGACCACGGATTTATCCAACTCTGCCATCTGTTCAAGATTTTTTCGAACCTGGGGCAGGAGATTAGAGGCCGCGTCATGCAGCAGGCCATAGCTTTTCCGGCCCAGGTGATTTAATTCATCACTGCTCTTGAGCCGGGATTTTTCTTCGGCCAGTTTTTCGTCCTCTCCGACAACCAGTTGGGCTTCAGTTATTTCCCTGGTCTGAAAAGTGAGAAAATCACGTTTCTGTTCACGATCACGTTCCCGGTCCCGCAGTCTTTCAAGTTCGATTTTCAGTTGCCGGTAGCGGCCGTAAAGCCCGGCAACCTCCTGCCGCCGGGAAGACAACTCGCCGACAGTATCGAGAAAATCGAGATGATATCGCGGAGCAAGAAGCTGTTGATGCTCATGCTGGCCAGCAACACTGAGCAGACCGGCACATATTTCACTTGCCAGCCGAGCATTTGCCAGGCTGCCGTTAATATAAAATTTACTGCGGCCTCTGGCGGACAGAATTCGTTTAATTATTATGCCGTCGTCAACCGTGAAACCTGAATTCTCTATTTCAGCCAAAATACCATGCCGGGGTGAAATCTCAAAAAGGGCTTCAACCACGGCCTGTTCCGCTCCGGTACGAACCCAGGACCTTGCCGCCTTACCCCCGGCCAGGAGATGAATTGCCTGAAGAATAATAGATTTTCCGGCCCCGGTTTCACCGGTTAAAACTATAAGCCCGGAGCCAAACTCTATATGCAGTTCGCTGACCAGGGCAAGGTTGGTTATTTTTAATTCTCTGAGCATGGCCTTTTATACCGTATTTTATCTGAAAGTCCAGTTTATCTGCCCTGATGAATTATACTGACCAGGGCGGTGAACAGTTATTTTGTAAGCACTCCATGAACACCACCCTGAAACGCTTACAGGCCGTGCCTTCTCAAAAGTCAAGGTGTGGTTTATTGATCGCTATCGTTATTTTAATGCCTTACTCCTGAGAAGCTGTCACTCAGTTCTGTCCTCCTGAGTAGTTACATGTTTTTTTGATAAACAGTCAGTAATTTTTTAAACACATCATCCACACTGATGTCAAGCATGCAGCTGAATCCTGAAGCACATTCCTTTTTCAGGCAGGGCTTACAGGCAATATTTTTTTCAATTACTTCGGCCTGCCGGGAAAAGGGGCCGGTGGCAACTGAATCAGTGGAACCGAAAATTGCCACCAGGGGAGTGTTAAGCGCGGCTCCGACATGCATCAGGCCGGAATCGTTGGTAACAAAAGCATCACAGGCGGCAATCAAGGCCATGGCCTGGGACAGGCTTGTTTTTCCGGCAAGATCATGAATATGTTCAGGGGCAAATTTTTTTATCGCGGCTGTGGTTTCCCGGTCATTACCAGTACCAAAAACCACAATTTCAGCGCCTGACTCATGGTTAAGCCTGGCTCCCAGTTCACCATATCTTTCCGCGGGCCAGCATTTTGCAGGGCCGAAGGCAGCGCCGGGATTAAGGCCGATGAGCGGTTTGCCGCCAAATTTGCTTCTAAATTCAGCTGCCCACTTTTCCGCCTCTGGAGATATCTGTAAAAAAAGCTCATTTTTTCCAGGAGAGAGACCAAGATCAGCCAGCAGGCCCTGATAGTAATAAACCTGATGTTTTTTCCTCACTTCAGGCCGAATTTTTACTCTATGAGTCAACAGCAGGGAACGGCCATCTCTCTGGTACCCTGCCCTGAGCGGAATTCCGGCAAGCCAGGCTAGAAAGGCGGCTTCAAAAGCATTTTGCAGAAGAATGGCCAGATCAAAATTACGGGCGGCCAGCCGGCGGCCCAGGCGCAGCAAACCGGGAAATCCCTTATGGTCGCTTTTTTTATAATAAAGAATTACCTCGTCAACATGGGGACTGGCGGCAAACACATCAGCAACCCAGTCCAGGGCAAGAATGGAAATATGGGCATCAGGGAAATTCTGCCGAATTGTCCGGACAGCCGGAGTTGTCATTATGGCATCGCCAATCCAGTTAGTGGCCCTGATTAAAATCTTTTCAGGGTGATGCTCCAGCAGGGATCGCATTTATAATTCCTTTTCTCAACTACTCACCGAGCAAGCGACTTAATTTCGCTAACCCTCGTAATTGTAACTGTTTACAGGGTGATGGACAGACACTGACTACTCACAGGGACACCGCCATGTACGCTTCAACCCTGTGATATCCTGATGAATTATCCCAGGGCGTGTAGCGCGTACATGGCTGTGTCCCTGGCGCACTTATGATTCTTGTAACAGCTTTTCAGGAGTAAGGCACTTATTTTCATGTCACTCTGCAGCTATTCATCTTGCAAAACAACCATGAGGATGTTATATATTTGTGATTTTAAATTTCACATCCCTGAAACATTCTCACTGGTGCCCGCATGGGTTGGGAAAACGGGATGGACGATTAACCAAAACAAGGAGACAAACCATGTCTTACATTAACATGAAAGAAATGCTGATTGCCGGACTTCACTTCGGCCACCAGACCCGGCGCTGGAATCCAAAGATGAAACCATATATCTTCGGCGCTCGCAACAAAATCTACATTATCAATCTCGACAAAACCCTGCCCCTGTTCAATAAAGCCTATGATTATGTTGCCAACCGTGTTGCCCAGAAAGGAACAGTGCTGTTTGTCGGCACTAAAAGGCAGGCCCAGGCAACAATAAAGGAAGAGGCTGAACGCTGCGGGATGTTCTATATCAACCATCGCTGGCTGGGTGGCATGCTGACAAATTTCCAGACCATCAAAAAAAGTGTTGACCGGATGAAGGCAATTGAAGCAATGCGGGATGATGGTTCGATAAATCAATATAAGAAAAAAGAAGCTCTGCGGATGGAGAAGGAGCTTATAAAACTTGAACGTAACCTTGGTGGAATTAAAAATATGAAGGGGCTGCCGAAGGCGATTTTTATAGTTGACCCCAAACGGGAAAAAATCGCGGTTGATGAAGCCGTCAGACTGGGCATTCCGGTTATCGCTCTTATTGATACAAACTGCAATCCTGACGGCATTTCCTTCCCTATTCCCGGTAATGACGATGCCATCCGTTCCATTAAACTGATTACTTCCCGCCTTGCTGACGCTGTCCTTGCAGGCAAGGCAAAAAGCGGTGAAGAAGTGGAAACCGATCCTGAACTGGCAGCAGCCATGGCGGCAGCTTCGGAGGCCGAAGGAATACAGGAAGAAAAAACAACCTGATTTTCCGGTTAAAATCGTCAGGACTTGAAAAATATTGACAACGCGTAACACGTAACCGTTCATCGAGGAGCAAATCTTCGCAAAAATCAAGCCTGTAAGCGTTTACCGGTGCCTGCGCAGCATACTGGTGTTATTCAAGCAGACTCAAATGGACAAAGAAAAGATGAGGTGCTGGTGAACGCTTACCAGAAAACTATAATAATTTGTAACTATTCAGCTGCACTTCATCTGCACGCGATAAGTCTGTCTTACATAGCATCAGTATGCGAAGTTTATGCCCGTAGTATGGGTGCCAGCCTTATCACGCACAGCTAAAGC
>JANTFJ010000198.1 GCA_024763495.1 Desulfobulbaceae bacterium
CGAGCGTTGAAACGGGCACATGGCGGCATCCCTGAAACGCTTACAGGCCGTGCCTTCTCAAAAGTCAAGGTGTGGTTTATTGATCGCTATCCCTGACACAATGTGCTGACATTCTTCCACCCTGTAATGCCCTCCTGATTGCCTTAGACAACATACATTTATTAAAAGGTTTCATTAGATATTCACTGATAACAAGCGACTTTGACTTTGCCTTTTCAATTGCCTCGTTATCACCACTACAAAAAATTACAGGTTGATCAGGACGCAGGGCCAGTATTTTCCGGGCAAGAGTGACTCCCGTCATCCCGGGCATGACCAAATCGGAGATAACCAGGTCAAAATCGTCCGGACTGTTGCTATAGGCTGTTAAGGCTTCACTGCTACTGGAAAAAAAAGTTACCGTATAACCTGATCTCTGCAGCATGAGACTGATAATATTACCAACCATCGGTTCATCGTCTACCAGCAATATCCGTTCATCTCCCTGCGGCACATCCTCGATTTCGGATTGTTTATTTTTAATACATTCCACGATCAGCGGCAAGTATATATGAACAGTTGTTCCCTGGCCCGGCAAACTGGTAACACTGATTTCTCCCCCATACTGTTTAATGATACCATGAACGACAGATAATCCCAGGCCGGTTCCACTTTCTTTATCCCTGGTGGTAAAAAACGGATCAAATATCCTGGATTGGATTGACTCTTCAATGCCGCAGCCCGTATCAGTTATCTCCAGATAAAGATATGTACCCGGAGCAATCAAGGGGCACTCGGCAGGAAGATTATCAGCCGCTATCCGTCTTTCCGCCAATAAAACAGTAAGCCTGCCGACTTCCGCCCCCAGCGCAATCCCGGCATTGGTACAGATATTCATCAGTACCTGCTGTATCCGGCAGGGATCTGCCATAATCGGCCCGCAATCCGGGTCAATAGTTGTTGTAATCTTAATCGTTGAGGGCAGAGACGCCCGTAACATTTTAACAACTTCCTTAATAATGGGTTGAACCTTGAGAGGCCTGGCCTCTTCTTCTCTCTGCCGGCTGAAGGTCAGGAGCTGCCTGACCAGGTCGGCACCCCTGTTCCCGGCCTTGATTATCTGGTCGAGATCCCTGGCGGACTGGCTGCCGGCAGGCAGATCCTCCCTGACCATTTCACTGAAGCCTATAATAATGGAAAGAATATTATTAAAATCATGAGCAATACCACTGGCAAGGGTGCCGACAGCCTCCATTTTCATGGCCTGCCGTAACTGTTTCTCCAGTGACAGTTCTTTACTGACATCACGTTTAACTGCTACATAATTGGTAATTTTTTCATTTTTATCCCTGACAGGCGAGATAGAGACCTCTTCTTCATAGAAAGAACCGTCTTTTTTCCTGTTTACCAGATGTCCCCGCCATGTTTTTCCCCGGGAAAGCCTGGCCCACATTTTGTTATAAAAATTCCGGTCATGCCTGCCGCTCTGCAGGATGCGCGGATTTTGTCCGACAGCCTCCTTGCGGCTGTAGCCGGTAATTTTTTCAAAAGCGGGATTAACGTACTGAATAATTGCGTTTGAATCAGTAATAACCACTGTTTCTCCGGCCTGTTCAATAGCTGTAGTTAAGCGAGTTCTTTCTTTTTCCGCCTCCTTCCTGGCGCTGCGATCACGGCTGATGCCGATAATTCCGGCAATGTTACCGCCGGAATCAACCAGCGGAGTTTTTAAAGTGTCAAGGGGAATTGTCCGACCATCGGGAAAAGTTATCCACTCTTCATTAATTATCGTGCGGCCGGAATCAATTATGTTTCGATCCTTCTCTTGATAAAATTCAGCAATATCCCTGGGGAAAAAATCAAAGTCCGTATGACCGATCAGATTTTCTTCTCCGCATCCGGCATATTCCGCGAATGCCTTGTTGCATCCCAGGTAGACGCTTTCTCTGTCTTTATAGAATATCAGGTCAGGGATGGAGTTGATAATGGATTTAAGCAGGCCTTTATTTTTTACTGTCTCATCATTATTATTTTTTAACCTGGCAGCCAGCAGCCCGGTTTTGCAGATATTGGCGGTCATACTTGCCAGAAAATGCAGCAATGCTTTAAAGGTTTCTTTCTCAACAATGGGAACCCGCGCGATAGTATCAAGATAGGACGACTCGTTAAAACCATATTGCCGGGCCTGTTTTTTAAAACGATCAATATCAGGGGGGGAAAAAAATACCTGGCCGGTAAAGAGATTGGCCAGGTGATGGCCCTCAATGATTATGGGGGTAGCACCGTAAATAAAGCCGCTCTCACAACGGCTGAGCCTGATCGCGCCCGGTACGTTTAATTCAACCGCCAATTTTTGTCTGTCGGCCTTGCAGCGTTCTCGCGCAACGGGATTATGCCAATGAAATTTAAGACAGATTTCCTGCCATCCTGTAGAAATCAGGGTCTCGTTAGTCGCCTGGTCATCAAGAGTTATATTATATCCGGTTGCGCTTGAAAACAGTTCAAACATTTCTCGCAACTCAGCGATATTTACAATTTGATCAAATGAGGGCTGTTTATCGGTCATAAAATTTAAAAAATCAGGAAAGGGTTGCTATTTGCCCAACCCGAATATTTACAATTAATGTAACCAGTTACTCAACTTTCTGACTTGAGATAAGTATTTGAAGTCATATAACATCACCAACAAAACAACAAGTCAGAAAGTTGAACAGTTACAAATATTGAGATTTGCAATCATTATGTGCTTACCCTATGAGTAGTTACCAATTAATTAAAGTAAACGGAGAGGATCAAGAATCAAAATAACCTTGCCGTCCCCGGTCACGGTAGCACCGGACAGGCCGTCAATTCCGGCGAGGGAACCATCAAGAGATTTGATAACAAATTCATTTTCATTAAAAAAACGATCAACTTCAAGAGCAATTTTCCGGCCGTTAAGATTGAGAATAACCAGGCTGAGATCGCTTTTCTCTTTTGTGTCGGAAAGAGAGTTGACAGCATTGCCGTCAAGTTCAAGTAAAGAGGCCAGCCGTTTGATGGGCAGCAGATCCTGCCGCACTACCGTCATTCTCATGTCCTTGTGATTCCTGACCATGTTCGGGTCAATTTTTACGGTTTCTCTAACGTAATCAAGCGGAAGGAAGTAATGTTCATTTCCGACCGCGACTTCAAGCCCCTTACAGACTGCCAGGGTCAGGGGCAGCTTGATTGTCACCGTGGTTCCCCGGCCCAGCCGGCTGTCCAGCAGTACCATGCCGCCGATTCGTTCAATATTGGTTCGCACCACATCCATGCCGACGCCGCGGCCCGACACCTCGGTAATTTCGCCGGCAGTTGAAAAGCCGGCCGCGAAGATAAGATTGATTACCGCCCGGTCATCCATGTTTTCCAGCTCATCCAGGCTGATCATTGCCTTTTCAATGGCTTTACTGCGGATTACGTTTGGGTCGATTCCGGCCCCGTCATCCTGAATTTCAATAATGACATGCTGTCCCTGATTATAGGCCTTGAGGTGAATTGTGCCTTCCGCTGTTTTTCCTGATTCCTTTCTTTTTTCCGGTGATTCAAGTCCATGGTCAGCGGAATTCCTGACCAGGTGTACCATCGGATCGCCCAGGGCCTCAATAATTGTTTTGTCCAGTTCGGTTTCCTCTCCGGAAATAACCAGATTTATCTGCTTGTCCATCTTGCGGGAGAGATCACGGATCATCCGGGGGAAACGGGAAAACACCGTTGAAACAGGCACCATTCTTATGGCCATGACAGTGGCCTGCAGATCATCGGATATTCGACCTACCAGGTCACCGGCTGCCTTGACCTTTTTCCCCATCCGCGGCAGGTTATATTCTTCTGATATTTCCCGGGCCAGGGGAGGAAAATTATTTTTACTGACAATCAGCTCACCCACCAGGTTCATAAGTTTGTCAAGTTTTTCCTGGGAAACCTTGATGACCTGGCCGGTGACTCCGGATTGCCCCGCGGATTTAACCGCTGCCGGGCCGGCAGGCGATTGAATTTCAGATTTATCCTTGATAGATTTATTTTTTTCTCCAACCTGCATGGTTTCCGGCGGCTGAACATCATGCCGACTCCCTGTTTCTTCCAAACCCGTCTCATCGAGATTTTTTTTGATCTCCTTAAGTTTGTCCTGTAGGTCTTCAAGAAAAATCAGCTCATTATCGTCCTTGCCGTTAAGAAGAAATTCTGCCACAACAACAGCTTCTTCGGCGTCAGCAGCCAATTTATCCAGACCGCTGTTTCTGCCGCTTTTGCTTATGGTTTTAAATCCTCTGATTACTTTCCGGAGAGCCTTGTCCCGTTTATTATCATCGGAAATTTCGTCAAGCCCGACGGAAACGGCCTCGACACATTGACTCAAGGTATTATCAAGGGCGAAACTCCTGGCCGCCTGTTCACGAACATCATCACTTCCCGGCTGTTCTCCGCCCTCCCGCTCTACTCCGGTAAGAACCCGGCAACGGGTTAAAAGTTGTTCGATACCCTCAGGATCAGCCTCGTCCTGTTGAAAATCCATGACAATATCCTTCAGGATATCAACTACAGCCAGTAATAATTCTATTTCCTCATCAACCAGAGCCGAGGCTGTATCACGGCGTTGCTGAACCAGGGTTTCAGCTTCATGGGAAAGCTCCTGGAAAGGCAGCAGGGGATGTTTCTCCCGGAACTCCGGATTGTCAACGACAGACAGCAATACCCCGGAATTACCCTTCAGGCTGTGCAAGGCCCGGAAAAGGTCATTGTACTGCTCTAAATTATCCCGTTTTTTTTCAAGTTCAAGCAGGCTTTCTTCCAGGGTGGCAATGTGCTCGAAACCTTCATCAATAAATTGTTCTTTCATGCCGGGAGGGTAGACGATTGATACCAGTTCACCCCGGGACAGTAAAATCTTGCCGATTTTTTTCTCTTTCTGCTCCTCCGCGGATTCAGAAACCTGTTTTTTACCCTTTTCCCTGATATCCTGGATATCGGCTACCACTTCATCAAGGGAAATATCCGGCAGAGAAAATACCACTGGATCATTTTCCTGATCCGCCTCTTCAACAGCGACGGCGGTTTTCTGCAGCATGCGTCCCAGGGTATCTACTCCGGTAAGCAGGGTATCAATCAGTTCGGTAGAAACCTGGAGTTTATTATTGCGCAGTTCATCAAGCAGGGTCTCCATTTCGTGGGCCAGGTACTTGATATCGTTTAAGCCGAGAAAGGAAGCTGAACCTTTGATGGTATGGGCCGGACGGAAAATACTGTTGACCAGCTCAATATCCTGATCCGTCTCCATTTGCAGGATGCGCTCTTCGATACCGCCAAGATGTTCCCGGGCCTCTACTAAAAAATCTTTTAAAACATCAATTTCCAACTGGGATATGGAAAGTTCCATAACCGCCTCCTTGTCAGAAGACAAAAAACCGAATGAACTAATTTAAGATAACTGACTCAACTTTCGGACTTATTATTTTACTTATAAATTCGACTTGTTATGGCAAAAAATTAATAGGCGATTCGTCATTCCGGCATGTTTTTAGCCGGAA
>JANTFJ010000199.1 GCA_024763495.1 Desulfobulbaceae bacterium
ATGCCGCCATGTGCCCGTTTCAACGCTCGCGATAATACATCAGGTATATCGCGGCGTTTAAACGGGTGCAGGGTGGTGTTCATGGAGCGCTTACTTAAATTTTAATGAATTCGTCAGGATATCAGAGATTGCCGGTTGTTTAGGCATAAAATTGCTGCGCAGCTTATTATCCTGGATAACATGGATAATAACCTGCGAGACCTGCTCCAGATAGGGGGCAAAGAACGATTTCTTGAATATATAATTAGAATCGGCCAGAAACGCAGCCATAACCATGAACATCATACAGGAGAGGAAGACACCTTTAGCCAGGCCGAAGGTTCCGCCCATGGTGCGATCAAACCAGCCAAGCAGGGAGATACTTATTACTTTTTTAAGGCCCAGGCCCAGCAGGTGAACAGCGAAAAAAGCCAGGAGAAAAATAATAGTATAAGCAATCAGGAATCCGAGCTGCCGATTGTGGATATAAGGAATAACCAGGGCAGCCGACTCCCCGTAAAAACGGCCTGCTATGACAAATCCCAACACCAGGGCCAGTATTGAGGCAATCTGGCGGATAAACCCTATCCAGATACCCCGGGCCAGAAAGGTTAAAAGAATGATCAGGATAACTGCGTCAAATGATGACATCATGTCAGAACACCTTATTATTATAACGTAACTGCTCACAGGGCACCGCATATTTCCGCCATCAGCCCGGTTTACGTATGACTATGGCGGCACCGGACTGATGACAAAAATCTACGGCACCCTGTAACCAGTTACAATTACGGTGGTAGCGAACTTAAGGTGCTTACCCCGTGAGTAGTTACATTTTATTATTATTAATAGGTTAAGCTTACATTTTCCAGAAAAATTATTTTTCCAACCTGCTAACCCAGCAGGGCTGAAGCAGATTTTGTCCAGCCCCCCGTGCATGGAAATCAGCCCGCGATTTCACAATATCACCAAGAGGCTGTCCGGGAAAAGGCCAAAAAAAAGACCGCTGAAAACTCCAGCGGCCTTTTTTGTTTAAATTTGGTAACTACTCACGGATTAAGCTCCCTAACTTCGCTAAACACCGTAATTGTAACTGGTTACAGGGTGCCGGAGATTTTTACGATCAGGCCGGCACAGCGTATTACTCCAAGGCACTTACACCCATCAAGGGGGTACTGAAAAGAGTCCTGAAGATTCTAAGTCCACTTCCATTTTTGTGGGTTGTTATACGTAATCCGGCCTGATCATGAAAAGATTCAGCACCCTGTGAGTAGTTACCTGAATTTGAATATTTAATCCGGATTATTCAGTCTCGGGCTCCAGGGCCTTAGCTCTTCCTTCCAGGAACTTCCAGGCCTTATCTACATCAGCCTGGGACTGGGCCATAAGTGCATCAGCCATTGACGGGTTGGTTAACTTCAACATCCGGTAACGATTCTCGCCCAGGGCATAGTCCTCGAACGGCATGGCCGGAGCCTTGCTGTCAATTTTCAAAGGGTTTTTACCTTGAACCTCAAGCTCCGGATTATAACGATAAAGAGGCCAGTGGCCGCATTTAACCGCTTTTTTCTGCTGTTCCAGCCCTTTAGTCATATTGATACCATGGTTGATACAATGGGCATAGGCAATGATCAGGGAGGGGCCATCATAGGCCTCTGCTTCGTTCATGGCCTTGACTACCTGGGCAGGATTGGCTCCCATGGAAACCTTGGCAACATAAACATTACCATAGGTGGAGAAAATCATGCCTATATCTTTTTTCGGCATTCTTTTACCGCCGGCAGCAAATTGAGCTGTTGCCGCCCGGGGAGTTGATTTTGACATCTGGCCACCGGTATTTGAATAAACCTCGGTATCGAGAATCATAACATTAATATTCTCGCCTGAGGCCAGGACATGATCAAGACCGCCATAGCCGATATCATAGGCCCAGCCGTCACCACCAAATACCCATACTGATTTTTTCACCAGGTAATCAGCAACATGATACAGGCGTTTGGCAATTACGTTGTCGCTGCCCTCCAGCTTGCCTTTAAGATCATCCACGTTTTTACGCTGAGCGTCAATTTCATCCCTGGTTTCCTGGGAGGCCTTAAGTAATTTATTAGCCAGAGCCTTGGTTATTAATTTTTCCTTAACTGCTTCGTCCAGAAGCTCAAGGGCTTGGAGTGCCAGTTTTTTCACGGTCTGCCGCATACCAAGACCGAATTCAGCGTTGTCCTCAAAAAGAGAATTTGACCATGCCGGCCCCCGTCCATCCGCCCGCTTTGCGTAAGGGGTAGTCGGCAGGTTACCGCCATAGATGGAAGAACAACCGGTCGCGTTGGCAATCAACATCCGGTCGCCGAATAACTGGGTGGTCAATTTAACATAAGGAGTCTCACCACAACCACCACAGGCCCCGGAGAACTCAAACATGGGACGAAGCAGCTGGCTGCCCCGGATAGTAGCAGGATTAAGCTCAGAGAAAGGCATCTCGGGCAGATCGAGGAAAAATTTAAAATTTTTGCTTTCCCTGGCCCGCAGGGCATCAGTGTTCTTGACCATATTAATGGCTTTCCTGTCTGTCTTGTTGCCGTCTTTGTCCTTCTGGCTGACAGGGCAGGTATTGACACACATACCGCAACCGACACAGTCCTCGGTAGCGACTTGAATTATTGCCTTACGTCCTTTGTAATCTTTACCCTTGGCCGCAGCAGTTTTCAGGCCCTTGGGAGCTTTCTTCAAATCAGCCGGTTTGACAATTTTAAGCCGGATTGCCCCATGAGGACATACCATGGAACATTGGGCGCATTGTATACATGCGGCTGGATCCCATTCAGGAACCAGGACCGCAATATTACGTTTTTCGTACTGGGTAGTGGCGGTAGGCCAGGTACCGTCATCAGGAATCTGGGAGACCTTGAGCTGGTCGCCCCTGCCTTCGATCATGGTGGCAGTGATTTCCTTAACAAATTCAGGGGCATCAGCCGGTACGGTAAGCGGGAGCTCATGGCCGTTTACTGTTTTCGGTATCTTGACCTCAACAATATTATTGACGGCAACATCCACAGCGTCATAGTTCATTTTGACTATTTTTTCGCCTTTTTTACCGAATGTTTTCTGGATGGCTTCTTTAATTGCCTTAATAGCCTCTTTCTTGGTCAGGATACCGGAAATCAGGAAAAATGCGGTCTGCATGATCATGTTGATCCTGCCACCCAGGCCGATTGCCCCGGCCAGGCTGATGGCATCGATTATATAAAATTTGACATTTTTCTCAATCATCTGTTTCTGCACGGCTGCCGGCAGTTCTTTCCAGATCTTGCCCTTGCTGAAGTTAGTAGTCAGTAAAAAGGTACCACCATCTTCCATGTGGGAAAGCATGTCATATTTATCAAGAAAAGTTGAATTATGGCAGGCAATAAAGTTAGCCTTGCTGATCAGGTAAGGAGCCATTACCTGATTTTTGCCAAAACGAAGATGGCTGGTGGTAATGGAACCTGATTTTTTCGAATCGTAGACAAAGTAACCCTGGGCGCTGTTGTCGGTTTCCGTGCCGATAATCTTAATCGTATTCTTGTTGGCTCCTACGGTGCCATCTGAGCCCAGGCCAAAAAACATGGCCCTGAACACGCTTTCGTCTTCAATATTAAATAAAGGATCATAATCAAGACTGGTGAGGCTGACATCATCATGGGGGCCGACACAGAAACGTTTTTTCGGAGCCCAGGCCTTCATGTTGTCATATACAGCCTTGACCATGGCCGGACTGAATTCAGCGGAACCAAGGCCGTAACGACCGGAAAGAATAACCGGTGTTTCGCGCATGGTGGAATTTTCAGCGGCCTCGCCTACTGCGGCGCGGACATCGAGGTAAAGAGGCTCGCCGGGACTGCCGGGTTCCTTGCACCGATCAAGCACGGTAATCCTTTTGACACTGGCCGGCATGGCATTAACCATGGCTTTGGCGTCAAAAGGCCGATAAAGGCGGACAATAACCATACCAACCTTTTCGCCCTGGGCAATCAGATGTTCAACAGTGGCGTTGACGGTTTCAGCCCCGGAGCCCATGACAACAACAATATTCTCTGCATCAGGAGTACCGATATAATCAAAAAGATGATATTGACGACCGGTAAGTTTGCCGAACTTATCCATGGTTTCCTGGACAATGCCGGGGACTGCTTCATAATATTTATTAACTGTTTCACGACCGGTAAAATAAACATCCGGATTCTGGGCCGTACCGCGCATCATTGGACGATCAGGAGTTAAACCACGTAAACGATGTTCTATAACCAGATCCTCATCAATAATTTCACGCATGTCATCCATGGTTAACTGTTCCATTTTCTGGATTTCATGGGAGGTTCGAAAACCGTCAAAAAAATGCATGAACGGGATGCGTGATTTCAAGGCGGACTGGGTTGAAATCAACGCCATATCCTGAGCTTCCTGAACATTCTGCGAGCCCAGCAGGCCCCAGCCGGTCTGACGACAGGCCATAATATCGCCGTGATCACCAAAAATCGACAGCCCCTGACAGGCCAGGGAACGAGCAGTTATATGAAAAACCGTGGGAGTCAGTTCACCGGCCAGTTTAAACATATTGGGCAGCATCAGCAGCAAACCCTGGGACGCGGTAAAGGTTGTACATAAAGCACCGGTAGTTAACGAACCGTGCAGGGAACCAGCCACGCCGCCCTCTGACTGCATCTGGGTGACAACAGGAATAGTGCCCCAGATATTCTGCTGGCTGGCATTGGCCTTGGCATCGGCTTCGGCAGCCATGGGTGATGACGGGGTTATCGGATAAATTGTGATGATTTCGCTAGTGGCATAGGCCACATGAGTACAGGCCTGATTACCATCAATGGTGACCATTTTACGAGACATATTCTCTCCTTGTCTAAAATAAAATTAATGATTGAAGATTAAAACGTTACTGTATTTAATTTGGATTCAAATGCTGTCGACCGAACAAAAGATTAAGGGCTCGCTCAAAAATAACTTCGCATTCTAAGGCACATTACACCTTATCTCTACTAATTTATTTTTGAGTGAACTAAGCATCCGGGGAAGATCGAAAAAATGATAGCCTTGTGCTTTACTGCTGAACTTCTGTCATTCTTTTTAAAACTCGCTTGACGGGTACTCTTTTCAGTCCACTTTGAGGACTGAAAAAAAGGAACTCTGGATTTGCTTTTGCATTTTAAGGAGTCGAAAGTCTCTCTTCGTCAGCTGTTAATGTCTACCGCCAGAGTACTTATCAGGATAATTCTCTGCCAGTCTTTTCTAATTAAGTAACTTCATGAGTTAGTCGAACTTAAAACGATACCCTAAGATAAAGATAATTTCCACTATATTTGTCTATTTTTTGAAGAAATCAGCCAACATTTAATAAAACAGGTATAAAAGAGTACGTAACTATTCAGATGTGCTTTAGCTGTGCGTGATAAGGCTGGCACCCATACTACGGGCATAAACTTCGCATACTAATGCTATGTAAGACAGACTTATCGCGTGCAGATGA
>JANTFJ010000200.1 GCA_024763495.1 Desulfobulbaceae bacterium
GGACTCTGTTTAGTACTCGCTTGACGGGTATAAGTCCCTTAACAGTAGATGCAGATAGCGAACATAGTGAGACCTTCGAGTTGTTTATTTCAAAGAATGTTTTCAATTTATTGCCACTCTTTTCAGTACCCCTTGAGGGGTGTAAAAAACACGAAAATTAATTCTAAGGGACTAAAAAAAAAGGGCATAAACTCCGACTTCGAACTGAAGACGTAATTTTGAAACTATTTACAGCGAGTTACCCCAAGGCACTTACACCCCTCAAGGGGGTACTGAAAAGAGTCCTGAAGATGCTAAGTTCACTTCCACTTTGTGGGTTAGTCATACGTAGGCAGTACTGATCGTAGAAAGATATGGTGATATGTGAGCAGTTACGATCAATCCTGAGAATATCAGGAATTATAAATATAACTGGACGAGTAGCTCAGCTGGATAGAGCGTTGGCCTCCGGAGCCAAAGGCCGTGGGTTCGAATCCCGCCTCGTTCACCAAGAACTTCAAAGGGTTATGGGCAGTTAGCTTATAACCCTTTTTTTGTAATATTATGCCCCTTCTTAAAGGTTTCGAACTTCCTGATTTTTTGCTGAACCAAATTGAACAAATGGTTACGGCTCTATCTGACCAGCAAATACTCCTATATGTTCAGGCGGTTCCCGACTGGCTGGGCGGTTTCAGGATTATTAAAAAAAATTGCGCTAGATTTAGAAAAATAATTATTAAAAAAATGGTAGCAGGCAGCCAGGAGATGCCGGAAGAATTATTAAAGCTGTTATCCCTCAATAAGGTGAATTGCGACCTGTTACCGAATTTATCAGTTGAATCCCTGGAGTCGTTCCATGCTGATTTTTTAAGTGCTTTTGGCCCGGAATACTATATCCTTTGCCTTTTCATTGATGATCGTTCAGAAGTAAATGAACTCGCCATTGAATTTGTGGAAAATTATAAAGTAATATGTGAAGAAACAGCTGAGTGTGATGATCATGAAGATCTGGAACCGTCAGGTTCTGCTATTGAAAAAGAGCTTGAAAAAGAGCTGGAAACATTAAAAAATAAACAAAATACTTTTAAGCAGGATGTTGCAAAAAAACAGAAAAAGATCAAAGCATTACAGAATATAATTGACAATCTGAAATCACAGAAAAAAGAGTTAAACAAAAAATATGCTCAGGAAAAAGACAAGGTTCGCGGAATAAGCAGCCAACTTGATTTAAAGCAGCAGGAAATTGACCAGCTCAACAGGATAGCCGAGGAAAAAATTCAGGCTGGGATTAATGAAAAAATAGATTTATTCAGAAAATCATGGCTCGCCGAGCCAATATCGGTAAATGAAATTATTGCAGAAAATTCAGCGAACCTGCTTGAGAAGGCCGAACAGATTCTTGCCGGGCAAGCCAGGCAGGACAGGCATTATGGAAATTTGCAAATTCTAAAAAACAGGCTTGAGACTTTTCAGCAAACAAAAAAAGATATTGATTACGCGAGAAAAAATGCCTTAACTCCTTTGCCGGAATTAGCCTATGTCTCTCAGGAGCTTGATCTCGAAATAAGAAAACTCAGCAACCTGATTAATCTGAAATCAAATCGGAACAGCTTGATTGAAGACCTGCAAATCCGGATTAATGAAGCCTCTTCCCGGAGTTCCCTGCAGCAAATTGCCGAATTATTACCGCAATTACATGAACTGAAACTGTTTACCTCCAGGAATTATGATTGTTTACGAAATAATATTGCCAGGACACAAGATCGTTTAATCAACAGTAATAAAGAGTTATTACATAATTTTATTGATAACCGTCCGACTGAAAAAGAGGTAGAACTAATAATAGTTGACGGCCATAATGTTATCCTTGGAAATGAAAGTTGTTTTTTGTTTAATGACAATAAAATTAACTCATCCGGTCATGCCGGACGACAATTACTTACTGAGCTTATTATTAAAGAGTTTTGTCATGATTCCCAGATTTTTGTCCGGATATTTTTTGATTCGCCGGTTTATTCAGAAAATAAGCTGACAGAAAATATTACTGAAATTTTTTCCGGCGGAGGGCAGGATGATCAGCGGGCCGACAAAGCAATTATCCAGTATATTAAAGGAAATAAGAACAATAGCGCAAATAGATTTATATTGGTCACAGACGACAGGAAACTTGCCGCGGCCGCGGAAAAATTAAAGGTTCGGATATGTCCTGTTGCTGAATTCTGTTTGAAAATCAAGGCGCAAGGTCAGGGCTGATGATTGATCTAATGTTATACTGTAACCAGTTACAATTACAGGGGTTAGTGAAGTTAGGACGCTTACCTCATGAGTAGTTACGTTATACTTAGGGTTCACTCAAAAATAAATTAGTAGAGATAAGGTGTAATGTGGCCATTTATAATGCGAAGTTATTTTTGAGTGAGCCCTTATGGAATGGAGCAGCCCGATATTGAGCTTAAGAGATAAAATGGCAAAAAAAAAGAAGAATAAAAAATTACCTGAATTAGAAAATGGATGCGTCCTGGTTGACAGCCACTGTCATCTTGATTTCTCAGATTACAATGAAGACCGGGAAGAAGTTATAGCAAGAGCGGTTAATGCCGGGGTAACCCGGATGGTTACCATTGGTATTGACTGTCAGACTTCTGCTGCGGCAACAGCATTGGCGGCGCGATATGAACCCGTTTACGCGGCAGTGGGAATACACCCCCATCACGCGGCGGAAACAACTGAAGACGATTTTGGCGCCATAGCTGAACTGGCGCGTAAGCCCAAGGTTGTGGCCTATGGTGAGATCGGCATTGATAAGGTAAAAAATTATGCTCCCCTTGAAGTACAGAAAAAAATATTCAGGCAACAGGTTGCGATGGCCGGGGAGCTTAACCTCCCCTTGATTATTCATGATCGTGAAGCCCATGAGGAAATTTTAGACATTCTGCGACAGGCGGCTCCATTTCCGGCCAGGGGTATAATTCACTGTTTTTCCGCTGACAATGATTTTGCTTCCCGATTCATTGAACTTGGTTTTTATATTTCCATTCCCGGTGTTGTCACCTTCAATAAAGCGGATGACCTTCAGGATGTTGTCCGGCAGGTTCCGCTTGAGAATCTCCTGGTTGAAACTGATGCCCCTTTTCTTGCTCCGATGCCAAGACGTGGCAGGAGGAATGAACCGGCTTATGTTCTTTATACGGCACAAAAAATAGCGGATTTAAAAGATATTACTCTTGATGAGGTAGCCAGGGCTACTACCGCGAATATTGCCGATCTCTTTCATTTTGAGGTACAGTAAGCGTTCACCAGCACCTCATGGAGTCGGAGTTTATGCCCTGTTTTTAAGAACGCTTACGAGGTATAATCATGGCTGAAATTGAAAAAAATCTGGCTGCTGTCCGTAAACGAATTTTTGCCGCTGCCCAACGGGTTGGACGGAATTCGGCGGAAATCTCCCTGGTAGCGGTCAGCAAAAAAAAACCGCTGGCCGACATAATGGCTGCCCATGCTGCCGGACAGAAAATTTTTGGTGAAAATTATCTGCAGGATGCCAGGGAAAAAATTCAACAATGCCCGAAAAAACTCTGCTGGCATTTTATCGGTCATGTCCAGACCAATAAAGCCCGCCAGGTAGCAGAATTTTTTGACATGGTTGAAACGGTTGATCGACTTAAACTGGCCAGGGCTCTGGATAAATATGCCGGTCAATTTCAACGCAGACTGGATGTGCTGGTCCAGGTTAATATTGGCCGGGAACCACAGAAGTCAGGTGTGTTACCCGAAGACGCGCCGGATTTACTTACTGGTATCACTTCATTGCCGAACCTGAGACTCAGGGGAATCATGGCTATGCCGCCCTTCAGCTCAAACCCTGAAGACAGCAGGCCTTATTTTCGCAGGACCGGAAAACTTGCTGTTGAGTTAAATGCCGGTGGATTATTCGGGACTCTTGAGCGGGTTGAACTTTCCATGGGAATGTCGGGAGATTATGAGATTGCCATTGAAGAAGGAGCGACCATGGTCAGGGTGGGCACCGCGCTTTTTGGAGCGCGTTTATAAAACCGTTCAGCAGGGGAGCAAATCTTCGCAAAATTCAAGCCTGTAGCATCTACCCATGTCTTACGAAGTTTATGCCCTGTCTTGCAGTGTGCCGGGTTTATGATTTTTTCCGCATATAAGATCAGCCTCCAGGTTTGAATATATAAAACATCAGGTTGCGGCCATGGCCATCTTGCTATATAGTAACTATTCAGTTGCGCTTCATCCGGAGTCGAAGTTTATGCCCTGTTTTTAAGGGTGCTTACCTGTGCACGATCAGGCTGTCTTACATAGCACAAGTATGCGGAGTTTATGCCCGAATGGGTGGCCAGCCGGATCAAGCACAGCTAAAGCGCACGGAGTCTCACTTCGTTCGCTTACCTCTGAACAGTTACAGCACAGTGGTTTGGGTAGTTTTTTGCCCTTTGCTGAATAGTTACAAAAATGGTGAACAATTACAAAAAGAGTGGATGAAACGAAATTTTTTAAACTTTGATAAAGTGAGGAAAAATTATGGGAATTAGTAAAGTTGTGCTGGCAGTGGATTTCACAAATACTACAGACAAAGTTATTGAATATGGACTCGGGATAGTCGAGAAACTTGGAGCTCAAGTATGTTTTCTGCATGTTGTCAGTGATTTTGAAGGATATGATATGATGTTGGTTCATCCTTCTTTTACTGTCCTGGCTGCCGATATGAAGGAAAAAGCCGAAAATCGGCTGGCTTCTCTGGTTGAAGATCACCCTGGTTCCTGCGGAGCGGTTGAGATTGGTGATGCCGCTGAAAAAATTGTCGAATATTCCGCGAAAGAAGGGGCGGACATGATTATTATCGGCACTCATGGCGCCAAGGGGCTTGAAAGAATTATTCTGGGAAGTACGGCGGAACGGGTGATCAAACAAGCATCGTGTCCGGTTTTAACTTTTAATCCATTGAAGTAATTGATGAGTCTGTTGATTTAATAGGATTTTCGTTCGAGGTCAAGGCATACGAAAAATTTTACCGCAGGTATATGGTTGATATTCCGAGGATAAAATTTTTCGTATAACGCGGAGATCGGACTGAAATACATTAAATCAACGTGCTCATTGATAGCCTTCAATAAAGTATACCCGGGCGGCGACCATCCCATAACTGTAAGGGATTCACGGACGCCGCCATGGGCGTGTTTCACTTCCTGCGATAATACATCGGTATATCGCGGGGTTGAAGTACGTGCAGAGTGGTGTTCATGGAGCATTTACAAGTAAATCAATTATAAGCCGGGGTTATGTCGGTAAGTTTGACCTGAAACGCCATTGGTTTTCCTTTGCACGGGAAATTAATGGCGTTTTTTTGCTCAGAAGCGGTCAGCTTAATATGTAACTACTCATGGGGTAAGAGACTAAGCTTTTTTCCAAGACTCAGCTTGAAAAAAGAGGCCCCTTCGGGGCAGTTGAATCTGCAATCATGATGCATATATTTATTGAGTATAGACCTC
>JANTFJ010000201.1 GCA_024763495.1 Desulfobulbaceae bacterium
GGGCCTGCGCCGCATACTGTTGCTATGTAAGCAGGCCCAGGTAAGCGAGGAACGAGACTCCGAATGGACAAAGAGGTAAGCACCCTTAAAAACAGGGCATAAACTCCGACTCCGTGAGGTGCTGGTGAACGCTTACCGAAATTTACTTGTTTTTTCGTGAACTTCAGGTATGCGAAGCGTACAAGTGTTGCTCGAACAGACCTGAAGGGGTAAGGTACCTTAATTTCGCTAACCACCGCAATTGTAACTGCTTACAGGGTGCCGGAGATTTTCGTGATCAGGCTGGCGCAGCATACTGGTGCTATGTAAGACAGGCTGATCACGGGAAGATTCGGTACCCTGTGAGCAGTTACCTTAAAACAATAACAAATGCACGAACAACCCAGCAACTCCCTGGTACTTCGGTACTTCCTGGTTTTTTTTCTGATTGTCGGCCTGCTGCTGGGCCGTTTACTCTGGCCGTTTATTTCCATAATTGTTCTTTCCTACCTGCTGGCCACAATATTTGAGCCGATTTACAAACGGCTGAACCGAAAATTTTCAAATTCTTTTTCTTCACTTATTACCTGTGGTTTGATCATAACCCTTGTCTTTATCCCTCTGATACTTTTTGTCGGAGCCCTGTCCTCTGAAGCCTTGTCCCTGTTTCAGTATACCAAGGAAACCAACTGGGTTCTAAAAGCGCGGGCATTTACCGAACAAAGCACTATTCCGGGAAGGATAGAGGATTTTCTGGCACTGTTCGGTTTACATATAAAACTTGAACTGGGACAATTCTCTCAACTGTTTTCTGATTTCGTCAAGGTGGCCGGACATTTTATTTACAGCCAGGCCAGTTCCTGGGCCGCGAATATTTTAAGTTTTATTCTTAATTTCATGATGATGGTTTTAATAATTTTCTTCCTGCTTATCGATCGGCAGCGCCTGCTGGATTACCTCTTGAGTCTCTCTCCTCTGCCCGATGACCAGGACAAACGTTTGATAGACAGATTTGAAAAAATATCCGAGGCTATTATAGTGGGGAATGGGATCTGCGGCCTGATTCAAGGGGTGTTGGGCGGCCTGATTTTTGTAGTTTTTGATTTTGCTTCTCCGCTGCTATGGGGCGGCATCATGGGGGTTCTGGCCTTTCTGCCAATTTTCGGTATTGGCCTGGTGTTACTTCCAGCCGCCATATATCTGTTTATTAACGGTAATGTTTCCGGCGGCATTATTATGATAATTTTTTACGTTATCATCTCCTTTTCGATAGAGTATATTTTTAAACCGAAGCTGGTCGGGAGCCAGGTACAAATGCCTACTCTGCTGGTTTTCCTGAGCATCATGGGCGGACTGAGCGTCTTTGGCTTCCTGGGTATTATCTATGGGCCGCTGATTGCCGCCTGTTTCCTGACGTTAGCGGAAATTTATCATGAAAACTACAGGCTGGATCTGATGGATGAGTAACCGGAAACTCAAGGCCCGCTCAAAAATAACGTAACTGTTCAGGTAGGGGCGAAAAAATTTTACAAACACTGCCTTGTAACTGTCCAGATTCTGAGGCGTTATCCTGCCGGAGCCGCAATGTCCACAAAAAAGGGGAAAGATCCATCATCTGGATTCTTTCCCCTTTTTGTTGCAACATAAACATAGCCGGCAAAGTCGGCTGTCGCAAAAAATTTAAAACTTATATCGGTCTAGAAATAAGCCTCAAAGGTCAGGTATACCTGGTCAGCTTTATCCAGGGTAGGCATCATGGCTGCCCATGCTTTACCTTCCGCGTCATCAATATCATACGGTTTAATATTCCAGTCGGAACCACCGGTATAATCAAACTCATAATGCTGATAGCCTAAGCGGATAAAGGTCTTGGCATATTTGGAAATGGCTTCGCCGGAGGGCAGATCCCAAATCATATAGGCCTCGTAGACATCACCACGGGTGGCCAGTTTGGCGCTGTAAAGATCATCGTGACCCGGAGTCATGCCGATCCAGTATTGGGAACCATGATTATACTCAAGGCCGAACTTCAGGCCCTGCTCATCCAGATCATAACGGACACCAAGCCAGATATTGTAGCCGTCTTCATCGTCATCATTAGCCTGGACAGTTCCACCCATTCCCATCAGGGCATTCATGTTACCAAGCATATCATTAAACATGCCGGTGTCATCGTCAGGCATTGTCCGGCTCCAGCCGCCGGCAACAAAGTAGGTTAAATTCTCCCACTTGTCCTGATATACGGCAGCGGTATGGAGAATATCACCGATATTCTGGCGTTCTCCCAGGAAGAATGAATAAAAATCATTCATGTCGCTATTATCAAATTCAGGGTAATTAAAGGCATTAAATACCATGAATGACTGTATATAGGCAAAACGATCGCCTTTTTTAACGATATCCCAGCTAACGCCGGCAAAATCTGTATCGTTGAGGCTTGAGTTGACGTCATCATACTGGAGGCCGTTTTCAAAACCGCGGCCATAGCAGACCCGAACCCGACCTGGGACATCGTCCATGCCGAAAAGATTAGCATAGGCATAACCCAGGGAAATACCGTCAAAAGGCCAGTCCATGTAGGCTACCGGGGTTGCCATCCGTTGGTCAGTACCCATGCGAACCTGGGAGGCAGGGCCATCGGTAGTGGGCCTGCGGCCCACGGAAAACCAAATGGGCTGGCCGCCGATATTGTTCCAGTTGACAAAGGCCCGATCAACTCTCAAGGTCGAATCAGCCGGCTCCCTGGTGCTGGTGCCGTCAAACGAGGGAAAACTGAACTGGGTTACGCTGGGCGGCAGGGTATTGGTACCCCAGGATTTATACATGGCCAGCCTGGCTTTGACTTCTATATTATCAGTGGCCTTGACCCGCATGTTCAGGCGAAAACGGTTGGTGAACAAGGTGTCGCTGTCCATTTCGTCATCGCTGTAGGCATCAGCGGCCGGCATTGCGCCGCCAATAGGGGCGAACATTCCCATGTAGTTGGCCAGATGTTGGAATTTAGCCTGTCTGCTGATTGCACTGTCGGGATTCATCAAATCACTGTTATTTAAAAAACCAAAGGCTGCCGGCATTCCACCAATAGTGCCACTATTATGGATTGCGTCATACATTGATTGTGACTGCCAGTTATGCATATTCAATGGTTTACTTACCAGGTCAGCCTGGTAGTAATCTCCTCTAGCCCGGAAATCACCATAAAATTTCACTCGCGAAGCCAGATCCCAGGACTCTGCTTTTTCATCGATCTCATCAGCAAAATCTTCCTGGTCTTCCTTCATGGTTTCCATCTGGGCCTTCAGCTGCGACAATTGTCTGGACAGTTGATCAATTTTGGCTGCCAGTTCACTGTTGGATCCAGCTGAAGCGGCAACAGGCAAGGCCAGCAGTCCTGCCAGGGCAAGGGTGGAAATTTTTTTAAGCATATCGCTTCCTCCTGTAAAGTTTTTGATAGTATTTATTCAAAATTATCTTTTGATTTTTTCTGAGTCTGACCGAAACAGCGCGAATTTCTAACTTAACCGAGACAAGAAAAAAAGTATGACAGAATAAACACTAAGATAGTTACAAAGGCTAATTAAAGCATATTCCCCCTGCTTAATTCACCTTGTCCTTATGTTCCTGTAAATAATTCAATAAGTTTAATACACTTACACTTACCGTCCCTGCTTGTCAAAAAAAAAATGATGTTAACGACAAATTTAGCTATTATTGTAAAAAAAATGAAAAAAAATGTTGCCTGAGCTGGTTGCTATGTTAATGTTGTTTGATTTAGTAAAGCCTGTCCATAGGTCAAGCAAAAATTTGATGTAATTTATTCAGCGAGGGCATTAACTCTGTGCGCTGTAACTGTTTCAGATGTGCTGATCGCGCTCAACAAACTACACCCAGACGGCGACAACCCCATAACTGCAAGGGATTCAGGTACAAATATAATTATGTATTTTCAGGATATTATTCTAGAATTAAGCCGCTATTGGGCGGAGCAGAACTGCGTTATTCAACAGCCCTACGACATGGAGGTGGGGGCCGGGACTTTTCACCCGGCAACGCTTTTACGTTCTTTAGGCCCGGAGCCATGGCAGGCTGCCTATGTTCAACCATCCCGGCGTCCTACGGACGGCAGATATGGAGAAAACCCAAACCGCCTTCAGCATTATTACCAGTTTCAGGTGGTAATGAAACCATCTCCTCTTGACATTCAGGAGCTTTACCTGGAAAGCCTGAAACGTTTTAATCTTGATCTCCAGGAGCATGACATCCGTTTTGTCGAAGATGACTGGGAGTCACCTACCCTGGGAGCCAGCGGCCTGGGCTGGGAAGTATGGCTGGATGGGATGGAGATTACCCAGTTTACCTATTTTCAGCAGGCCGGCAGCCAGGATCTTTATCCGGTTACTGCTGAAATAACTTATGGTCTTGAAAGAATAGCCATGTATCTCCAGGAAGTTGACAATGTTTATGATATTGCCTGGAACAAAGAGATAAAATACGGCCAGATTTTTCACCAGGCAGAGGTCGAGTTTTCCAGCTTTAATTTTAAATACGCCAATGTCCCGGCCCTGGTAGATTTTTTTACCACCTTTGAACAGGAAGCCTTAAAATTACTGGAGGAAAATTTAATTCTGCCAGCCTATGATTACTGTCTTAAATGTTCTCATACCTTTAATCTGCTGGATGCCCGTAAGGCGATCAGCGTCTCGGAAAGAACTCGTTACATCGGCAGAATCAGGAACATTGCCAGAAAGGTGGCTGGAAAATATATTAAACAGCGGGAGCAGATGGGGCATCCTTTACTGCGGAAATCGTGAACTCTGCTTCTGATTTGAACATAATGCCCTACGGGCAGAAAAAATTAAGCCAGGATGTAACTGTTCAGCTGCACTTCATCTGCACGCGATAAGTCTGTCTTACATAACATTAGTATGCTTCGCCAGCCTTATCACGCACAGCTAAAGCACACGGAGTCTCACTTCGTTCGCTTACCTCTGAACAGATACAGGTCGGTGGTTTGGGCAGTTTTTCGCCCCTACCTGAATAATTACTTTTAATTTTTCGGTAACTATTCATCTGCACGCGATAAGTCTGTCTTACATAGCACTGGGAGGTTGTCCGAGAACAGGCATTTTGAAAAAATAAGCGCAATCATAAAATTGATATTTCGGAGTCTCGCCAGCTCGCTTTCTGGAGCATTATTTTTGCAAAATAACACAGAGTTGGGGAAAAAGGGCATTTTCAGACAGCCTCCCAGGAGGCTGTAGGAGCCCAGCCCTCTGGGCGATACAACATGGAACAAAGCTCATAGCATAAATCGCCCAGAGGGCTGGGCTCCTACATGGGGACAGGGGTTTTTCCGGGTTGTGTGTGGGCAATGCCCGAATTAGTTACCTGTCAGGTAACGCTTTGTGCGTAAGCGCTCCATGAACACCACCCTGCACCCGTTTAAACGCCGCGATATACCTGATGTATTATCGCGAGCGTTGAAACGGGCACATGGCGGCAT
>JANTFJ010000202.1 GCA_024763495.1 Desulfobulbaceae bacterium
TTCCGGCTAAAGACATGCCGGAATGACGATATATCTATGCTGCAAATTGTATAATTTATAGAAATCATTAACAAAACAACAAGTCAGAAAGTTGAGCTACTATGAATAAAAAACAGTTCATTGCGTTGACCCCACCAGCATCCCTTGATCCATCTCTTGCCATAGCCGCCAGCCGAGCTGGAGGTGTTGGAGTCCTGAATCTTGAACAGATAATTTCCCTGGACAATGTCCAGCTCTCGCTTAACAAATTAGCGCAATACGGGAAAAATCCTTGTGGAATAAAGCTTGCCGGAAACCAGGAAAAACTGCTCAAGCAACTTCTGGACGATTTACCAGAATTATTTCAGACTGTTATTCTCACTGCTGATAAGCTTACAAAACTTGCCGCTCTTACTAAAAAAATTCAAAAGAAAAAAATCGCGCTGTTGCTTGAGGTAACCAGTATAGAACAGGCCCTGGCAGGAGCAAAGGCCGGAGTGGACGGCCTGGTTGCCAAAGGTAACGAGGCCGGAGGCTGGAGCGGCAGGGAAGGATCATTTGTTTTTCTGCAGCGAATCTTAAAAAATGTTTCTTTGCCGGTATGGCTTCACGGCGGAGCAGGTCTCCATACTGTCGGTGCCTGTTTTGCTGCCGGAGCAGCCGGAGTGGTGTTGGACTCCCAGCTCTTATTGGCTAAAGAATCACCCCTGGAAGAAAAGACTAAAAATATCATCGCCAGAATGGACGGTGGTGACACAATTACAGTTGGTGAAGAATTACAACTTCCCTGTAATATTTATTTCCGCTCGGCGTTATCAGCTGTTGACCAGCTCCAACAGTTGGAAAAAGATCTGATTGCCAGGGATATTCCCTTAAAAAAGAAACAGGATATCTGGCGTCATGAAATATCAATTCGGGCAGGATGGAGTGACCCGGCCCTGGATATCTGGCTGCTTGGTCAGGATGCCGCTTTTGCCAATAGACTTGCTGACCGTTATCATACGGTAGCCGGCATTATTCAAGGCCTGCAAAAAGAGGCTCAATCACACACCAGGGAAGCCGCGTTATTGAAACCTTTCGCGGAATCTTCATCGCTTGCCGAATCCCACGGTACCCGTTACCCCATTGTCCAGGGACCGATGAGTCGTGTCAGTGATAAGGCGGCCTTTGCCGAAAGCGTTGTCAGCGCCGGAGGCCTTCCCTTTCTGGCCATGGGCATGATGCGCGGCCCGGATATAAGCAAATTGCTCGAGGAAACCAGCAGTTGTCTTGACCGCCAGCCCTGGGGGGTCGGTCTTCTAGGCTTTATCCCGCCGGAACTGTGGCAGGAACAAATCGATATTATCCACAGGTATAAACCGCCCTTTGCCCTCATTGCCGGAGGCCGTCCGGAGCAGGCCCTGCGCCTGGAAAAACTGGGGACGGCAACCTACATGCATGTCCCTTCTCCGGGACTGCTTAAAATTTATTTTGACCAGGGTGTCCGCCGTTTTATATTCGAAGGAAAAGAATGCGGCGGCCATGTCGGCCCGCGTAACTGCTTTGTCCTCTGGAATACAATGATCGAAGAACTGCTCACTCTGCCTGCTGAAGAGGTTAGCGGCTGTCATCTTCTTTTTGCCGGAGGAATACACGATGCCCTCTCTTCGGCCATGGTTGCGGTCATGACAGCTCCCCTGGCAAAGCTGGGGGTAAAACTCGGACTGCTTCTCGGTACGGCCTATCTTTTTACTGAAGAATCAGTAACATCAGGTGCCATAACTAAAAAATTTCAGCAAGAAGCGTTGCGTTGTAACTCCACGGTATTGCTGGAAAGCGGAAAAGGGCATGTTGTGCGCAGCGCCCTTACCCCGTTTGTCGACTTCTTTTATAAGGAAAGGAGAAAACTGGTTCAAGAAAAAAAATCAGCCGAGGAGATAAGATTCGCGCTTGAAAAACTGAACATTGGCCGCCTCCATCTTGCTGCCAAGGGAGTTAAACGAAATCCTCTCTATGGTAAAAGAAAAAATGCGGCCAAATACATTAAGATAAAAAAAGAAGAACAATACAAAGAAGGACTCTGGATGATAGGGCAGTTGGCTGCCCTGCGGGATAAGCCCTGCAGTATCGCGGAATTACATCGAGACATTTCCGTTCAGGGCTCGCGTTTACTCACAAAGAGGCAAAAGAGGAAATTATTTGCGGATGCCCGTCAGCCCCGGCAGCGGCCCTGTGATATTGCCATCATCGGCATGTCATGCTTTATGCCGGAAGCCCCTGATCTTAACAGCTACTGGGAAAATATTTTAAATAAGGTAAATGCTATCAGGGAAATTCCCAAAGAACGCTGGGACTGGAGTTATCATTTTGATCCGGATAGAAACAAAAAGGACAAGATTTATTCAAAATGGGGCGGTTTCCTTGACCCGGTTTCATTTGATCCGCTGACCTTTGGTATGGTACCTAATTCTCTGAATTCAATTGAACCGGTTCAGCTCCTCACCCTGGAAGCTGTCCGGGCCGCTATTAATGACGCGGGATACGGGAAAAGACCTTTTGATCGGGAACGGACATCGGTAATTATCGGCGCTACCGGCGGTTCGGCTGAACTGGGACAGGAATATATTTTCCGCTCATACCTGTCATCCTATTTTGAAGATGACGAGCTTCCCGAGCTGCGTAATTATTTGCGAAAATGGAGCGAGGATTCTTTTGCCGGGGTTCTGCCTAATGTTATAGCCGGACGGGTAGCAAATCGTTTCAACCTGGGGGGCCTGAATTATTCTGTTGACGCGGCCTGCGCTTCCGCCCTGGCCGGTATATATCTGGCAGTGCGTGATCTTGAGCATAAAAACAGCGACATGGTGATTGCCGGTGGAGCTGATACCTTCCAGAGTCCTTTTGCCTATCGCTGTTTCTGTGAAACACACGCCTTGTCTCCAACCGGAAAATGCCGTACTTTTGATAAAAATGCCGATGGCACCTGTATCAGTGAGGGGATCGGCATTCTTGTCTTGAAAAGAGTGGCTGACGCTGAACGTGATGGGGATCGAATTTACGCGGTAATTAAAGGAGTAGGTGCTTCAAGTGACGGCAGGGCCAAGGGCTTGACCGCTCCTCACCCTGCTGGTCAGGCTCGGGCCTTGAACCGAGCTTACCGGCAGGCCGGGTTCAAACCGGACTGTATTGGCCTGTTTGAGGCCCACGGGACAGGCACGGTCGCTGGAGACAAATCGGAAATTGATTCTCTTCGCACTGTCCTGGACGCGGCAGGGGGAGTGAACCGCCGTATTGCCCTGGGCTCGGTAAAATCAATGATAGGTCATACCAAAGGAGCCTCCGGGGCAGCGGGAATGATAAAAATCGCCTTTGCCCTGAAGCATAAAATATTGCCCCCCACTCTGGGCGTCGAAGAACCTAATCCAAGCCTTGCCGATTCTTCTCTTTATCCCAACATTGAAGCCAGGCCATGGATTAACGGGACAAACAACTACCCGCGGCGAGCCGCTATCAGTGGTTTTGGCTTTGGCGGGACAAATTTTCACGCTGTTCTGGAAGAATATAATAATGATTATCTAACTTCTGACCAAGAAGCGGTTTTCCAGCATTGGCCTGCTGAATTATTTGTTTTCGCCGGCAAAAACAGAGAAGAATTGCTGGCTGAACTTAATCTTCTTTTGAACCAACTTGAAAAAGGCGCTCAACCATCCCTGCGGAACCTTGCTTTTTCATTATGGAAACGTGTTCAGGGTCGGGCCGGTAAAACGCTTAGCATGGTTGTAAAATCATTGGATGATCTTCAGCGGAAACTGACTTGGACGATTGAAAGATTAGGCAGCAGCGAAAATGAACCAATCAACAACCCCAAAGGAATTTATTTTAATGAAAACCCTCTGGGGCGCCAGGGAAAAGTGGCATTGCTGTTTTCCGGTCAAGGCGCACAATACCCTGACATGACTAGAGAATATGCCTTTTGCTTTCCAGAAGTTAAAAAACGCTTTGAACTGGCTGACCAGGTACTTGCTGATTGTTTTCCGCAACCACTTTCTTCATATATTTTCCCCCCTTCACGTTTTAATAAGAAGGAGGAAAAAAAATGCGCCGGGGCTCTGGGCCGTACCAATATCACTCAACCGGCGCTGGGAGCTGCTGATACCGGAATTTTTAATCTGCTGCGCTCCTCAGGACTTAAGGCAGATATGGTGGCAGGCCATTCTTATGGAGAATTCGCGGCACTGGCCGCTGCCGGGGTCTTCAGCGAAGAACAGCTTTACCTGGTTTCAGAAGCCAGGGGACGTTTTATCCTGGAAGAAGCTGAAAAAGACAGCGGAACCATGGCTGCGGTACAGGCCGGCCCCGAGGTTGTCCAACAGGAAGTTGCCTCGATAAAAGACCTTTGGGTAACAAATCTTAATTCCCCCAGCCAGACAATAATTTCAGGAACAACCGCCGGCATTGAAACGGCTTTGAAAAAGCTGGAAGAAAATGGACTTAATTGCCGAAAAATAGCGGTTTCCTGTGCCTTTCATTCGCCTCTTGTTGCCCCGGCCAGGGATCGATTACAGAAATTTCTGGCTCAACTGGAACTGGCCGAACCGCAAATAACGGTTTTCTCGAATACAACAGCGGCTCCCTATCCGGATGACCCTGCCGAAATTGTTAAAATACTCAGTGAACACCTGGTGCAACCGGTGCGATTTACTGATGAAATAAATGCTATGTATGATGCCGGCGCTCGTATTTTTATTGAAGTGGGCCCGCGCCGTATTCTGGCCAACCTGGCGCAGCAGAATTTAACCGACAAGCCGTCTCTCGTGCTGGCTATGGATGCCCCTGATCGTTCGGATATTTTCCATTTTCAACATATTCTGGCCCAGCTTGCAGCTCACGATGTTCAGCTTGATTTAGCTCGTTTATACCAGGGAAGAAATGTCAGACAATACAACATTAACTCCCTGGCTCGTGAGACCGGGGAAAAATCATTATCAAAAACAACCTGGATTGTTGATGGTGGCGGAGTTCATCCAGGATATGGTGCAGCCCGGCAGCCTTTTTCACGCTTGTCGTTCAGCCGGCAAAAGCCGGTAGAAAAAGAGTTCATGAAAGAAGAATCGCGGCCGGAACCTGCTCCGCTGTCAGTGCCAATGCCTGTCAATGATGAATTGCAGCCTGTTCTTCTCCGGCACCAGAAACTGATGCAGCAGTTTCTGGATACCCAGCAAAATGTCATGTTGGCTTTACTGCAGGGAGGCTCAGCCGATTCATCCCTGCCGCCAACCGGGCAGACAATAGAACAAGAAAAGATTGAGCCGGCAACTGAGCAAGAAAAAAAGCCTCCTGTTTTAGAAGCAGAGCAGGCACCGCTCTCAAGCCATGTTCCGCAACAGAATGACATTAAGGACAGGCTCCTGGAGATAGTCAGTGAGCGAACCGGATATCCGGCCGACATGCTCGACCTGGATCTTGACCTTGAAGCTGACCTGGGCA
>JANTFJ010000203.1 GCA_024763495.1 Desulfobulbaceae bacterium
GTAAGCGCTCCATGAACACCACCCTGCACCCGTTTCAACGCCGCGATATACCTGATGTATTATCGCGAGCGTTGAAACGGGCACATGGCGGCATCCTGAAACGCTTACAGGCCGTGCCTTCTCAAAAGTCAAGGTGTGGTTTATTGATCGCTATCCCATACAGTTATGGGGTTTTCGCCGTCTGGGTGTGATTTATTGAGCGCTGTCAGCAGCAAACTGCCTGTAGAATATTATTTCTAAATTATCACAGTTCGTTTGATATAACCGACAATATCCTCGGCTTCATCAAACTGATTTAAAATAAAAAGATCTTCTTTTTTAATTTTCCCGGCTTCCAGCATAGTTCCCTTGATCCAGTCCAGCATCCCCTTCCAGTATTCCGAGCCCACCAGAATAATCGGAAAACCTTTGATCCGCCTGGTTTGAATCAGGGTTACGGCCTCAAAGAGTTCATCCAGGGTTCCGAAGCCGCCCGGCATACAGATAAAGGCGGTGGCGTATTTTATCAACATCACCTTGCGGACAAAAAAATATTTAAACTCCAGAGGCATGTTGGCATAGCGATTTTGTTCCTGTTCAAAGGGCAGATCAATATTCAGGCCGATGGAAATCCCGCCCGCCTCTGCCGCGCCTTTATTGCCGGCCTCCATGATACCCGGGCCACCGCCGGTTATGACGGCGTAACCAGCCTCCACCAACCCGCTGGCCACCTTTTCCGCCAGTTTGTAATATGGGTTTTCCCGACTGATCCTGGCCGAACCAAAGATGGATACTGCCGGGCTTTTTACAACGGAAAGGTTATCAAACCCCTCGACAAACTCAGACATTATCCTGAACAGCCGCCAGGAATCACCAACATTAAAGGTATCCAGCCAGTATTGCTGCCTGTCGTCAACTTTTTCCGGGATTACTGCCATTTCTCAAGTCTCCTTTCTTTTCCTGTTTGTAACTATTCAGGGGTAAGCTCCGTGTGCTTTAGATGTGAGTGATAAGGCTGGAGCAGCATACATAATACTATGCAAGACAGAGCATTATCGCGCGCAGAAAGTACGGCTGAACAGTTAATCCTGTTTTACCTGGAGCCGGGCCAGGGCTTCCAGGGCCTCCTGATTGTCATTATCCAATCTTATTGCCTTGGCATACATTTTTATTGCCCTTTTATCAGCCATTTTTTCACAGGCCAGACCGAGAAAATACCATATTTCACTTTTTTTGCGGTTAACCCGCAGTCCATGTTCAAATGATTTACAGGCCTGAGCGGCATCCCCCTGGTTGAGCTGAACCTTACCGAAGCGCAGCCAGTACTGCCAGCGTGAACCGTCAAGCCGTACTGCCTGCCGGCATAATGACAGACTTATTTCATCACCTTCTTTTTCCAGATTATAAAGTTCTCCCAGGAGGCTCAGTGAACCGGCATCTCTCGGATTATGAGTTACAGCCTGCTGGAGATTTTTGATGGCCTTACGGTTCTGACCCAACCTGGCCCAGGCCTCGCCCAGGTAATGATAAACTGCGCCATGGCCGATATCCCGCTGCTCACCGGCAACCAGATCACGTCCTTTCTGGAGAACATTGACCGCCTCCTCATATCTCCCGGCCCGGCAATAGAGCTTGCCGAGCTGGAGCAGGAGACCGAAATTGCGGGAGTCGATTTTCAGGGCCTCCTCAAACCGTGCCAGGGCTGTCTCGGTTTCATTGCGGGCCAGCAGGGCAAAGCCGAGATTAAACAGGGCCATGAAGTCATTGGAGTCGATGGTGAGAACCTGTTCAAAAAGAGGAATAGCCCGGCGGTACTGGTTCATCTGGGCCAGGGTAACGCCGAGGCTGTTCAACAGGTTGATATTTTCCGGATCAAGCTCCAGCCCCTTGCGGTATTCCCGCACTGCCCTGGCCAGATTTCCCTCATTGTAATAAACATCTCCACTTATATTGAGACTGACGTTGTCAAATAAGGTCAGGCTGTCCGGGCCGTAAAAACCTGTATGGAGCAGGGCCTTGCGACTGTTGGCCGGGATGTCTGATTTCCTGTAATCATTAAACGGATAACAGGCCAGGCCAAGGGAACAGGTCAGCCCCGCTTTTTTAAGCCGTTTTTTAAAATTATTGCCCCACTCCGTGGCTTTTTCGGCATCAGCATCCGGAATAAATATGACGGCCTCCTGCTGGTCTATCGTCAGCAGTTTCACCTCAGGACCGGCCAGGGTAATGATTCGGGCCGGAAAATGTTCCTCATTGACCGGCTGTTCAAGGCGCATTGTAAATAAGGAAAAAAAATCTTTTTTCCGCCAGAGGCGCCTCAATGCCAGGGTAACCGACCTGGGAAGACGACGAAGAGGATGATCCTGTGATTTAACCAGGGAAGCTGCGGAACATAGAGAATACGGCCCCCGTTTTCTGGCTGTCTGCAGGGCCTCCCAGGCCTGCTCCTGCATCGTTTCCAGGCCACCATTGACCAAGTCGCTATTGTCGGAAAAGGACAGGCCTATATGCACCCTGGAAATATCTTCCCGTTTGAGCCAGCGGAGGAGCATGTCTGTAATTTTAAGGGAATTATTATGGGATGAGTTATCCCAGAAAAGACCGAACACCCCGCAACCAAAATGGCAGGTCATGGCAATATGGCCTATCAGGCTGTCAAGGTAGGCCCCGGCCTTGGAAAGATACAGGGCCGCCTGTCCCGCGTCTTTAACCCGCGGATACATTTCCACCATGGCCAGGGTGATCGGGGAGGATGATTTGTCAGTTTCCGGTATCCAGCTTATAACATCGTTTATTCTGGCCAGAAAACAATGGCCGCTGAGCAGTCCGGTGATAGGTTCTATGGCCCATTGTTTAAGCCTGATTAATTTAGTGCTCAGGCGACGATGGAGGCCGGCAAGCTCTTCGGCGTTTACCGAGCCGACCTGCTCAAGCACCGCAACCGTCAACGGTTTGCCGCTGCCCGCTGACAACGGCAGAAAAATTGCATCTTTTTCCTGATCAAAAAACAACTCTTTTTCCGCCAATACCAGCTCAAGAGATTTATGCCATTTTTCAGGAACTTTTCTGGCAGCAGCCGGGAAAAAAGTAATCCGGCTACAGGGAATAACCGCCTGTAGCGCCCGACTGAATTCAGGTTCCAGCAGTTGACAGTCATTACAGGTCAATTCTTTCCTGCGCCAGTTAAATGAAAAACTCATTAAATTTTCTCCGCAAAGACGGTCAGCAGACAGGCGGCCAGTTGCGCTATCTCTCCATCATCGACTGTCCGCATGTCAAGAAGCAGATAATTATCTTCAATTCGGCCTATTACCGGTAACGGGGCATCACGCAGCTGTTGCTCCAGTTCGTTTACACTGCGATCAGCCGGCGCCAGGACAACAGCCCGGCTGGCCATGCCATGTTCCGGCATGGCCCCACCCCCAACCCTTGAATCGACGGCCATTGTTGTTACTTCGCACCTCGGGGCCAGTTCTTTTTTTATCCGGCGAACCAGCCGGGCAGCCCGGCTGCTGATCCGCTTTAAGGGCATGGTCATCATTTTTAAGGTAGGGACTGCCGCCAGGGCCTGCTTGTCGTCATAATATAAGCGAAGAACCGCCTCAAGACCGGCCAGGGTGAATTTGTCAATCCGCAATGCCCTGTTCAGGGGATTTTTTTTCACCAGTTCGATAATTTTCTTTTTGCCGAGAACCAGTCCGGCCTGAGGGCCGCCAAGCAGTTTATCTCCACTGAAGGTAACCACGTCAACCCCGGCCTTGACTACCTCTCCCACTGTCGGCTCCCGGGGCAGACCATAAGCAGAGAGATCGAGCAGGGAGCCGCTGCCCAAATCCTCCATGACCAGCAAGCCATGTTCTTTCCCCAGGGAAACGAGGTCGGGCAGCTCGACTTCGGAAGTAAAACCTATAACCCGGAAATTACTGGTATGCACCTTGAGCAGCATGGCGCTTTGCGGGGTTATCGCCTGTTCATAATCATAGAGATGGGTGCGATTGGTGGCTCCGACTTCGATCATCCTGGCACCGCTCTTGGCCATAACATCAGGAATGCGGAAAGAGCCGCCGATTTCCACCAGCTGTCCCCTGGAGACAATAACTTCTTTATCTTGAGCCAGGGTCTCCAGAACCAGGAGGACAGCGGCAGCATTATTATTTACCACCAGGGCGGCCTCTGCTCCGGTCAGTTCACAGAGTAACTCTTCTACCAGTTGATAACGGCTGCCCCGTTTGCCGGTGGCCAGATTAAATTCCAGGTTGGCATAACGGCTGCCTACCTGTTGTATTGAGGCCATGGCCTTTTCCGGCAGCAGGGAGCGCCCCAGATTGGTATGCACCACTACGCCGGTGGCATTGATCACGGTTCGAAAATTTGATTCCAGCCGCCGGGCTACTCTTTTCTCTAATCCGGGCAACAGTTTTTCCTTGCTCAGGTCAGAGGGAGTACGCTTTTCCCCGGCCAGGATGGCTTCTCTTTCCGCTGCCAGCAGAGCCCTTATTTCACTTTTCAGGATTCGGGGCGGAGCCCCGGCGCAAGGGTCGGCCCAGTCGAAAAATTCGTCAACTTTGGGGATAGCCCGCAGTAATTTCTGCGTTTTGGGGGAAATCTGGATAGAATTTTCTTTTTTTGTCACAATTATTCTCTCATTACAGGTTCTGAACAGTTACAAATTTTATTTCATAGCTTCAAGATCAACCTCAGGCCATCGTCAACTTTTGTCATTAAAGTATTAGATAATGTGTGAACTTTTTCAATTAGAAATGATTTATCAATGGTGATTATTTGAGAAATATTAATAACACCTTCTTTCGGTAATTTTGACTTTTTGACTGAAAGAAAAATATTGCCTGGAGCTGCTGACAAATGGATGTCGGCAGTTATAACAGCCGCGATTATAGTATTAATTCTGCTTTTATTAAATTCATTTGACTGGATTATTACCAGCGGCCTCCTGTATCCTGAACCATCCACAATTGATTCAGGCAACCTCGCCCACCATATTTCTCCACGTTTAATTACCATTCTTCTTTGTCTGTTGAGGTGAACTGCATGGCTGAAAGAATTTCAGTCAACTGAGCGGGGGTATTTTGGTAAACCTCATTAAGTTGTCTGGTAATGTGATCTGTTGGGTGCTGTTCAAGGAATTGGGCCACAGCTTTCGCGTAAAGATGACTCCGCGATATCCCCTGACTCCTGGCGTACTGGTCAGCAGCAGTGAATAATTTGTCCGGTATTGAAATTGCTGTTTTCATTGGATAGTTTTCCAGTAACTGCTCACAGGGTACCGCATATTTCCACGATCAGTCCGGCTTACGTATGACTAATATGCTGCGCCGACCTGATCACGAAAATCTACGGCACCCTGTAAGCAGTTACAATTACAGGGGTTAGCGAAGTTAGGACGCTTACCCCATGAGTAGTTAC
>JANTFJ010000204.1 GCA_024763495.1 Desulfobulbaceae bacterium
CCAGGGCTATACTAAATAAATATATGCATCATGATTGCAGATTCAACTGCCCCGAAGGGGCCTCTTTTTCCAAGCTGAGTCTTGGTAAAAAGCTTAGGAGCTTACCCCATGAGTAGTTACCTCCAGGATGAAGCAATTACTTTATCAGCCGACAACTTTTCAGCAGTGCCTCTCGGAAGTCTGCGGGCATGCGAAACTCCGGGAGATATTATTTTTCAAGGCATCCTGAAGGCAATCTACCATATTAGACAAATTTGAGCAATTTTACAGTTGTCTGCTGACAAATCAGCCGGACAGCGACAGCCCCATAACTGAAAGGGATACAGGGATACCGCAACGCGCGTGCTTCACGCCCAGCGATAACACATCGATATATCACAGAGATGAAGCGCGCGGGGTGGTGTTCATGGAATGCTTACGCCGGACTGATCGCGGACAGGTAAACGAACTCGCGAGACTCAAAACCTGGTGCCCTGTGAGCAGTTACCGTTAAAGAAGAGAACAAAATGGATACCCCCTGACAGGATTAAAGCCCCAGCCCCTTCCGTTTCATACTGATCCTGTCAGCCAGAAGTTCCGCGGCCTTGACCGGATCAGGCTCAACCACAAAGCAGGCTCCCAGCAGATTATCAAGACCATGCAGGGCCAGGTCGGTTACTGTCCTGGATCCCAGGATATTAGGAGGCAGGCCAAGATGGGTATAAATCCCCGAAGAGACGGCATAAGTACCGATTGCTGCCGCCTTTTCCGAATACCATTCAGGCGCTGAAGCAGCCACGGGCAGATCACTTATGTCAACTCCCAGCTCATTGGCCAGCAGGGCGCAAAGCTGGAGAATCCGGGAATTATCCACACAACTGCCGACATGAAGAACCGGCGGCACGCCAAGAGCCCGGCATATTTCCGCCAGCCCCTCTCCGGCCTGGTCAGCGGCCCCGGCCTGAAGAAGACCAGCTTTGCCGAGGGCCGTGGTTACGCAGCCGGTGGCCAGAACCAGAATATCTTTTTTTATCAACTCCCGGGCCAGAGTAACATTGCAATGATCATGTTTCAGTTTGGGATTGTTGCAGCCGACAATACCCACAACCCCGCGAATTTTTCCGGCCTTGATCGCCTCAAGCAGCGGGGCCGGAGTACCGCCCAGGGCCGCAAGTATAGCCTCATTGGAAAATCCGGTCATCATCTCTACCGGCTTGCCGGGAATCTCCACCCTCTCCATGTCTCGGCCCGCAAATCCTTCTATGGCCATCCGGACAATCTTTTCAGCCTGCTGCCGGCCGTTTTCCATGGTAAAGGGGACATGCCGGGCGCCGGTAAAACGGGCCTTGTCGGCAGTGGTGATAATTTTCGTATGATAACAGCTGCCGACCTGTACCAGGCTGGGCATGATACATTGGTAATCCACCACTATCAGTTCCACAGCGCCGGTAACAATGGCCAGTTCACTCATCAGATGATTGCCGGCCATTGGCACTCCCTGCCGCATCAGCAATTCATTGCCGGTGCAGCATAATCCGGCAAGATTTATTCCTGTTGCGCCCTTTTGCCGGGCCAGGTCAAGCATTGCCGGGTCATTGACCGCCGCAAGTATTTTTTCGGAAACAATGGGATTATGGCCATGAACCAGGATGTTGACCTCATCTTTTTTCAGGACGCCGAGATTGACCCTGCTCTTTTTCGGGGTCGGGGTGCCGAAAAGAATATCGGAAACTTCCGTGGCAATCATGGAGCCGCCCCAGCCATCGGCCAGACAGAGGCGGGCGGCGTGAAGCATGGTATTGGCTGCATCATTATCCACTCCCATGTGGGTACGGTGCATCATTTCAACAATTTCCCGATCAACGCCCCTGGGGGTAATTCCCAACTTATCCCAGAGCTGCCGCCGTTTTTTCGGCACCCGGCTCAAGAAGGATATATCGTCATTTTGACAGGCGTAGTTCGCAAAAAATTTATCCACCAGTTCCCCGGCCACTTCATCCGCTTCCCGGCTTTCCCCGCTAATTCCCAGCTCTGCGGCAATGCGGAGCAGTTTTTCCTCATCCCGGATTGAGTAATCTCCGGCCCTGCCCTCAACTACTGCCGCCAGAGCCTCAATACAGTCCCGGCCATGATCGGAATGAGCGGCAGCCCCGCCGGCAACAAAACGACCAAAATTACGGGCGACAATCACATCGCCATCCGCGCCGCAGACCCCTCTTGGCTTCTTGTCACCCTTGGGACTTATCCGGCAGGGCCCCATAACGCAATTTCTACAGGTAAGGCCCAGGTCGCAGAAGCTACAAGACGGGGTCTGGGTATCCAGACGATCCCAGACGGTTTCCACCTCATCTTTCTCTGCCTTACGCAGCATCCGGGCGCCATCTTCCCATATTGTTTTTTCGGCAATTGTTCTTTTTTTCATTTTTTTTCTCCTTATACTGCCATAACCAATCTATCAGTCCGTTTTTAAATAGTATTTTCCCTTCAGGAAGGGATAATAACTTATAACACTTCAAATTTAAAGATAAATTGAATAAGCGCTCCATGAACAACACCCCGGGCGCGCTGCAACCCTGTGACATACCGATGTATTATCACGGGGCGTGAAGCACGCACATGGCGGTGTCCCTGAATCCCTTATAATTATGGGGCTGTCGCCGTCCGCGTGTGCTTTATTGAGCGTTATTGAAAATACTTTTCCAACAGGGCCAGATCACTGAAATCAAAAATCAGGAAAGGCTCGCCGGTACCCACAACTGCACTGCCCATAATTAATGGATTAGTCTTGATAAAGGGATGACTCTGGCCGCTGACCACAACCTTTATTTTCTCTTTAATCCCCATAATAGCACAGGAAACACGCCGTTTCTGTTCATCTTCAATGACCACTAAATGAGCTGAATTACCTGCTGACGATTCGTCTTCAGCCCCCTGCCGGTCAAGCTGACCAAGATCAAGATATTTAAGCAATGTATCCCGGTAGGAGAAAAAAGTCTGACCTTTAAAATCATGAAGGGTAATATTCTCCCCATCAAGGACCTCAACTACCCGGCGGTAATCTATCCCGTAAACCTGCCCGGCCACATCCACCAGGAGGATTTCCCTGGTTTTATTACCGGCAGCCAGGGGCAGCTTGACGGTCAATTTAGTCCCCTGTCCCAATGTTGATTCAAAAACAAGCCTGCCGCCAATTTCCTCTATTGAACTTTTAACCACATCCATGCCAACTCCACGCCCGGATACTGCTGTTACCTGGCGGTTAGTGGAAAATCCCGGAGCAAAAAGCAGATTAATTATTTCCTGGTCGCTGAGAACATCTTTTTCACTGACCAGCCCTGCTGCCTCGGCTTTCTGTCTTACCCTGACCGGATCAATTCCCGCGCCGTCATCCTTGACTGTAATTGTTAATCTTTCATCATCCCGCCATGCCTTTATATCCAGGCTGCCCTGACCGAACTTGCCGTTCCGCTCTCTCTGTTCAGGCATTTCAATACCGTGATCCAGGCTGTTTCGAACAATGTGGACAAACGGATCATTTAGAGCCTTGATAATATTACGCGGCACCTCAATCTCTTCTCCACTTATCGTTACCGCAACCTCTTTGCCCAGATCCGCTGCCAGCTTGTCAGCCAGTCCGGGAATTCGCTTAAAGATATCCGCCAGTTTTTTATTGTTGAGACTGGTTATCTGTTGTTCAACACTGTTAATGTGACGATCAAGACAGGCAAAACTATCGTGCATATAACGCAGCAAAGAACCAGGCATATGACGCCGCAGTTCCTGGATCAGGTTTTCCATGCTGTTACGGTCGGCAACCAGCAGACCGACATTGGCTGCCAGTTGATTAATAATCCTGGCTGAAACCCGAAAAAACTCCTCCCGTCTGTGCTGTTTTTCTTCAATTTTCTGCGGCTCAGCCGGTTGAGGTATGTCTTTTTCTTCTTTTCCGCCCCCTGGCTGCTGGCTGCTCTCTTCTGCTGCCAGGGTTATCGTGCAGGAGAGAGAAATAGATTCAGTCCACAAACGGCGAAACGCCTCATCAACCACCTCTGGAGAAATTTCTAAAAGATCAGCAATCACATCCCAATCCAGCAAATAGCGATTCTCCGGCAAAATCTTTTTTAATTTATCAAGTCCCTGTTGCAATTCAGCAGAATCAAGAGAACGTAAACCGCTTGCCCCTCGACCGGCCACGGTTTCCAGTCCCCTGAGCTGCGCTACGCACAGTTCAGTCAAATCCTTGCCGTCATATAATATCTCCTTGATATCCGCGCTGGCAACAGGCAGGATAGCAGCACCAGTGTTGCGTTTCTGCAGCTTACCCAGGATCTCTTCCAGAATCTGGGTAGCCCCAAGCAGCACTGCCGGTTCAAATTTACTATCGCTTGCAGCCTCATCTTTTATTTGTCTTACCAGGTTTTCCAAATGCTCAAGAGAGACATTTTCAGTTTCAACCTCATGTAATGCCTCTAGAAAATCCTGAAAACGTTCTGACTGGACAATGGACTCGTCAGCCGGACGGCTGACTGCTTCCTGCAGCAGAACCAACCCTTCAGCCACCCTGGCTGTTTCCGGTTCAGTTAAGCCCAGGCCTTTACTCTGGGCATCCCTGACAAAATCCTCAAAACGATGAACAAAGGAAGAAAGGGCGTTAAACTCAAGAAAACCACTGGAACCTTTTAAGGTATGAAGGCAGCGAAAAATAAAGTTAACCCCTTCGGCGGTTGTCAGGTCATCACCTGTCTGATCCAGGGCGTCGTCCAGCAGGGTCAGGGCCTCCTGGATAAATTCGTCAATAATAGATTGATCAATAAAGCTCTGCATATCTTATTTTACTCCATCTATGAGGCAAAGCAACAAACAAACTCAGGATACCTCGGAAAGCCTGTCCAGCCAGTAAAGATACCTCTTATGCATTGTTTTTATTGCAGTAACAAGCCCTTCCAGGTCAATGGGTTTATAAAATATATAAGCTGCGCCAAGCCTTCTGGCCCTGGTAACAATTTCAACTGACTTATAGGCGGTCAGCAGGACAAAATCACAAGATGGTCTTTTATTCTTCATCCGTTTCATCAGTTCAAAGCCGTCAATATGCGGCATGGATACATCTGTTAAAATAAGATGACATGGTTTTTTAAGAAAATGCTGCAAGGCCCGATATGGATCATCAAAAGCCTCATAATGATAATCTGTCAGGGACTCCAGGCTGGCGAGCACGCCCTCAACAACTTCTTTTTCATCATCTACAATCATAATTCTATATTTTTCTTCATTCATATTGTCACCATTATGTTAATATTATTGTAAGCGCTCAATTTTATCCTTAGTCCCTTAGAATTAATTTTCGTGTTTTTTATGGCAAGAAATTGAAAACTTTCTTTGAAATAAACAACTTGCATCTACTGTTAAGGGACTTAT
>JANTFJ010000205.1 GCA_024763495.1 Desulfobulbaceae bacterium
CAAGGGCTATACTCAATAAATATATGCATCATGATTGCAGATTCAACTGCCCCGAAGGGGCCTCTTTTTTCAAGCCGAGTCTTGGAAAAACGCTTAGTCCCTTAGATTTAATTTTCGTGTTTTTTACACCCCTCAAGGGGGTACTGAAAATAGTGGCAAGAAATTTAAAACTTTCTTTGAAATAAACAACTCGAAGGTCTCACTATGTTCGCTATCTGCATCTACTGTTAAGGGACTTATCCAGAGCCTTAATTTCTCTTCCAGTTTATCTGGGCTAGGTGCTTACCCCATGAGTAGTTACATGGCAGCTATGTAATAAATTTTTGTAACTACTCACTTTTATCAGAATCTTTCAGGAGCCTCAATGGCGGGAATTAAGCAGGCCAGGACAATTCGCTGTAAATGCGGCTTCATCGGCAGGATAAGCTCAAAACAGAAAGGGCCTGTCCGTTGTCCGAAATGCAAAGCCGCGCTTAATGTTCCCTTTGGCAGCGAACCAGTACCGCGGCAAGGATTGTTTCATTGTCAAAATTGTGGCCTGACAAAAAAAATTCCGGGTCAATTTATAGGAAAAACAGCGCCATGTCCCCATTGCCGGGCCAAGACAACAATTGTCAGCGCCGACAATATGGATCAACTCTGGCAGCAGGCGGCCCGGCAGCAGAAATCATTTCACACCCCCTTTCACCTGCGGGCAAAACTGGCTCGTCATCCAGGTTTACGAAAAACAGTGCTGGCCTTCCTGCCCCTGATCATCGGCATAAGCGCGGCTTTATGGTTTTATAACGGTCGGCTGCCTATTCTTTTTGCCACCAGTCTGCCCGACAATATCGCATATCGCTCCCTGCCCCTGAGCAAGACAGCCGACAATTCACAGGAATATAAGCAATTAATTGCAATTGCCCATATTCTCCAATCTTCCCGAAACCTGAAGGGTCGCGATTTAAGCAACATCAACCTGTCTGCCATGGATCTGCGCCAGGTAAATCTCTGTAATGCCAATCTCCAGAATGCCGACTTGCATAAAGTTGATTTAAGCGGCGCTGATCTGCGGGGAGCAAATTTAAGCGGCGCTGATCTGCAATATGCCGACTTAAGTGAAACTAAGCTGAAAAAAGCGATCTTGAACCAGGCTAATCTCAGCCGAACTGATCTCTCTGGTGCTGATTTAACCGGAGCAAGCCTGAACAATGTCAACATGAGCAGGGCCAACCTTCGTAAAGTTCGGTTGACTGGAGCCATCCTGAAAAATGCCCTGCTGCTGGAAGCTGATTGCAGTGGAGGGGATCTACGGCGGGTTGATCTGACCGGCGCTGACCTGACCCGGACAAATACCAGAGGAACCGACTTCAAATTCGCTGTTCTTGACAAAACCAATCTGACCACGGCTGATCTCCATGGTGCTGATTTTTCCAGCGCCAGCCTGATCCAGGCCGATCTTTCATCCGCCCGGCTGGCAACGGTAATTTTAAACAACACTGATTTAAGCGGGGCAAAGCTCTACCGGGCGGATTTAAGCGGGGCCAAGCTCAGTAAGACAAACTTAAATGAGACTGATTTAAGTCAGGCAATTCTCCACAAAGCAATTCTGGATCAGGCTCGTCTGGCCCATGCTAATCTCCATAGCGCTGATTTAAGTGAGGCTGTCATCCGTTACGTTGATCTGCGCCAGGCTAATTTGACGAACTGTTGCCTGGATGGCTGCGAGTTAAGCGATTCCAGCCTGGTAGAGGCTAACCTGACCAACTCAAGCCTGGTCAAGGCCGGGATAAACAAAACAGTCTTTAATTATGCCAACCTGACGGGCGCCAATCTCCAGGGCGCAGCCTTGACCGGCAGGACCAGTTTAATCGGAGCTAACCTTACCGGCTCCAACCTTAACAAGGCGGATCTCCGGCAGGCCAATATGGGACAGGCCAATCTCACTGGTGCCCATCTACGGGAAAGTAAACTCCAGCAGGCCAATTTACAAAATGCCTATTTGAATAAAGCTGATCTGACCAAGGCTGATTTGACCAGCGCTGACCTGACCAGCGCTGATTTGAAAGGAGCTAACCTAACCGGGATTAATATTACCAGTTCCCTGGGGATTAATTTAAGAAATATTCGCAATTCATTATTTAAAGACGTTAAAATTACCCGTTTTGATCTACGCAATGCCAACTTAACCAATGCCGTCCTGGCCTATGCTGATCTGCGCTATGTGGATTTATCTAATGCTGATTTGACCAGGGCTGATTTAACCAGGGCGAATCTCAAGGGCGCGGATCTGCGCTGGGCAAACTTAACTGACGCGGATTTAAGCGAGGTCCAGGTCATAAAAACAAATTTTAATGACGCGGATTTTAACCGCAGCAACCTTAATAAAGTGAAATTGTCGGAGGCCTTGATTCGTAATGCCAGAAATCTTGACAAGGCGAAGAATGTGGATCAGGAAGAGTTAAGGAAAATGCTGGAATCAAGCCGTAAAAAAATAAAAAAAGAAACAGGGCAGGTGGTTACCGCGATTCAAACGCGAGGGAAAAAAGCGGGAAAAGCGCCGGGTGTTAAAATATGGGGGCTGCAGGTTGAACATTTCGGCCTGCTTCGCCGGCCTTTGACACCAACAGAAAAATTGAGCGCTGCCTTTGCCGGGCTTAGCGACATTGAGGCCAACCTGGTGAAACATCGAATGTTTACTGACGGCACAGCAGGCATTCCAGGTCAGGCCGGAAATTCATTCGGCCTGCTTTATTCGGTCAACTTTATGCCCGGCAACCGGGAAATACCAATTACCATAAAATGGCTGACCCCCGATAATAAGGTTATTGCAGTCCAGTCAGCAACCACTCGTTATTGCTGCCGCCAGGTAGCTTTCTACACCTTTCCGGCCCGGAAAAAACTTCGCTTTGGTAATTGGCGGGTTGAGTTTTATTATAATGATCAAAAAATCGGCAGCCAGGAGGTTACGGTTATGCCCCCCCAGCGCTATGAAGCCCGGCTCAAACGCTGGGAGGGGTGATTTTTGAGGGAGGGAAGATTATATCGTTTCCGAAAGCGCCATAACCATGGCTCCTTTGGCCGTGGTATTCAAGGGGTCTTCGGCAATGAAAATCCGGGAAATTTCAAAAGGGAGATCAATTTTTTTCAAGCCCTTTTCAAACAACTCCTTAAATCCCCTGGGCAGAACAGTGCCGCCACTCAGGACAATAGGAATAGGTTTGGCAATTTTGGGAATCTTATCATTTGATTTGATTACTTTTTCCAGGATATCGAGCAGAGTTGAGATAAGGTCGACATAATAAATATCCAGGGCGGTTTCCAGCCGGTCCTTGGGAGGACGGGCCAGGTTAAGAGAACTTTCCTTGATTACCTTGATTTTGGTTGCTGATTCCCCAACTGAGGCCCCGACCATTTCGTCAATATAATCGCCGCCTTTCTGGACGCTGAAGGTTATAACCGGCACCGAGAGATAGGAGAGGCAGATATTACACATACCGCCGCCCATACTGATACCGATGCCGGTAAAATTATCATTAGCCAGTTCAGCCATGACCGTGGCCAGACCTTCATTTATAGGAATAGGCCGGTATCCGAGACCGCTGAGATACATTTTTAAAATAGACTCGTGATATACAACCGAATTATCACTGTCCACCGGTTCACCCGGCATACTGAAGCACAGCACCTCACGGGATTTATCCGGTTTAGTCAGCAGGGTATCGATTATGGCCTGAAGCACGGTAATGCTCTCTTCCTCTCTGGCGCTCAACAGGCCTTTTTCCATGGTTCGCCTGGTATTGGTATTAAACATGTTGGCAAAACTTTCAGCTGAATAGCCCAAAATGTAAAACTGCCTATTTTTTTCAAAAAAATCAATATCATTTTCCACCAGAATTTTTTTGGTAAATTTGGAATAAGGAATAGTGAAAAAGGCGTTCAACTGGTTCACATTATGAATATGTTTTCCTTTATTCTGGGACATGACAATATGACTGGTTCCAATATCAAGGCCCACCGGCCCCGTGGGCTTCTCGGCTTCTTCGCCGATCTCTTTTTCTCTGGAAACAACCGCTTTCTGTGACGCTTCGATGGCGGTTTCAATATGTTCCATTTCCTGTGACATGCTTTTCCCTCCATTTTTCTCATGGTATGCGCCATGTTTTAAAATTCCAGCCGAATTTACCTGACGTTTTTTGTTTTTATTGCGTTTCTTTTTTTTCAATTGTACCATTAGTCACCTGCCGCAAATTGTTGAATGCGGAAACATTCACTTTCACCTCAAGGAGCCCGCGCAGTTTCGTTGCCTGTTAAATGCTTTACAGCTGAATTTCCGCTATTTTTTTAAATACTCCCTTGAGAGGTATAAAAAATGATATCTTGAAAAATATTATAGGCATATTTTTCTCTTTGTTTCAAATATTTATCGGTAAGGCTCTGAAAAACATAAAAAAATTTTTAAACAGGTCAGCGAAGCGTACCGGGAGGCTGTTCAGGAACGCCCCTTCTGCGGAGTCTCGTGCTTCGCCTGCCCATTGAGTAATTCCGTTTTTTTAAACGCATGACGTAATTTTAACAGAGGAAAAACATAACTGCAGGGCACCGAATATTTCTGCGATCAGCCTCCTGGTATGCTGTGCCAGTCTGATCGCGAAAATCTTCGGGACCCTGTAAACAGTTACAAATTAGGTGGTTAGCGAATATCAGGTGCTTACCACCGTGAGTAGTTAAGGAAAAACAATGAAAAAATGTAAACCAGTTGCCGCAATCGCCCTGCTGCTGTTCACTGCCGCCCTGCTTATTCCTTGTTCTGTTGCCGCTTCCGCAGACCTGGTATCGTTGTTGACCAGCCAACTGGGTGTCACCTCCAGCCAGGCCGCCGGTGGCGCCGGGGCCTTTTTCAAGACCGCAAAAGAAAATATGCTGCCCGATGATTTCAGTGCTCTGGCGCAAAAGGTGCCGGAAGCGACATCCCTGCTGGACAAAGCACCCAGGATTGCTGATAATTCAAGCAGCCTGGTGACTGGGGTATCATCACTTCTGGGTGACAGCGGCGCCAGGCTTAACTCTGCCAACAGCCTGATTAAGAGCTTTGAAAAGCTGGGATTGAAAAATGAGATGGTACAGCAATTCGCCCCTGTCATAATGGATTATGTCAAGGAAAAGGCAGGCCCGATGAGCATGCAGCTTCTCCAGTCTGCCTTGTCTCTTTAGTCCCTTAGACATTATTTTCGTGTTATTTACACCCCTCAAGGGGGTACTGAACAGAGTCCAGGATCTTAATTTCTTTCGAAGTCTGCGCTTATCTCCAGTTTATCCGGGCAGGTAAGCGAGGTGCGAGACTCCGCAGAAAGGGCATTCTCGGACAGCCTCCTGGTATGCGGCGCAGGGCCAAATGAAGGAATTTAAGGCACTG
>JANTFJ010000206.1 GCA_024763495.1 Desulfobulbaceae bacterium
TCGCGAGCGTTGAAACGGGCACATGGCGGCATCCCTGAAACGCTTACAGGCCGTGCCTTCCCAAAAGTCAAGGTGTGGTTTATTGATCGCTATCGTAGTTACTATTCCAGATTAATTTTATATTCTTTAATTTTATACAGTAAAGCCGGCAGGCTTATTTCCAGAATAACAGCTGCCCTGGTTTTATTACCCTTGGTTTCCGCCAAGGCCCTGCTTATCAAATATTTTTCCAATTTTCGTGAATTTTTCTTGATTGATAAATTATCAAAATAAGAAAAGTTATCCTCTGCAATATCCTTTCCCTTGTAAAGTTCAGGGGGCAGCATATCAGCCACTAGAATATCCTTTTCTTCACTTAAGGCCATGGCTCGTTCAATAACATTTTCAAGTTCCCGAACATTTCCCGGCCAATCGTAGTTCATTAGACACTGGAGACAATCCGGGGCAGTTTCCTGAATCTTCAACCCCAGCCTGTTGTTAAATTTGTCAATAAAATGGCTGACCAGCAGGGGAATATCTTCCCGCCGCTGACGCAGGGGAGGGACTTCAAGGCAAAGGACATTTATCCGATAAAAAAGATCTTCTCTAAAATTCCCCTTGTTCACCTCCAGGCGAAGATTTTTGGCTGTAGCCGCGATAATCCGGACATCAACCTTGATAATTTTACTATCTCCAAGGGGACGAATCTCATCCTCCTGCAAAGCCCGCAGCAACTTAACCTGTAAAGCCAAAGGCAATTCGCCCATCTCATCAAGAAACAGAGTGCCACCATCCGCCTCTTCAAATAATCCCTTCTTGGGGCGATAAGCATCGGTAAATGCCCCCTTAACATGACCAAAAAGTTCACTCTCGAGCAGGGTATCGGGAATACCGCCACAGTTTATGTCTATAATAGGCATTTTTTTACGTATGCTATTAAAATGAATAGCCTTGGCAATCAACTCCTTGCCGGTACCTGACTCACCAGTGACCAGAACTGTGGTCTTGTAGTCAGCAATTTTACGGATAGTATTAAAAATGTCGGTCATTTTACTGCTACGGGAGACGATATGCTCAAAACTGTAGTTATTTTCAGTCGTTCTCGGTACTCCTCGCTTTTCCCTGAAAGAATTATCTTTTTCTTCCAGCTTTTCCAATGTCTGCAACACCACATCAGCAGACGAAAAAGGTTTCTCGATAAAGTCACTGGCTCCCATTTTAAAGGCCTGCCGGACAATATCCATCTCTGAATGGGAGGAAATTACAACGGCAGGCACATTGATATCTTTTTTTCGTAAATTTTCAAGTAATTTCAGCCCGTCCATAACCGGCATGGAAATATCGGTAATTATATAATTATAAATATTATTTTCCGCCAGTTCCAAGCCTTCTTTTCCATTGACGGCCTGATCGACTATATAATTGTGGCTGGTTAAAATTGCTATCAGTTCTTCCCTGACAGCAGCATCATCATCGATCAGCAGAACTCTATTTTTCATGATGTTCAAGATAATTAACCCATGTGTTAGCTGTTAGTCTGAACAGTTACAGGTCGGTGGTTGGGGCAGTTTTCCCCCCTGCCTGAATAGTTACAAAAATCTTTTTAAAAAAAGTTGAATCGACTGATCAAAAAAAAGATAAACAACTGCTGCCCCGGCTAAAAAAGGACCATAGGGAATAACCGTCTGCCCGCCTTTTTTTTGTTCAGCCATGGCCCAGAGGCCGGCTACTATCCCGGTCACGGAACTGCCGAAAATAACAAACGGCAATGATTGCCAGCCCTGGAAAGCACCAATCATGGCCAGCAGTTTGATATCACCGCCCCCCATGCCGATTCTCCGGGTAACCAGATAATATCCGGCAGAGATGCAATAAAATACTCCGCCGCCAAGCAGGATACCCAGTCCGGAATCCGGCCAGGCCAGGTCAGGATTTAAAAAAGATAAGGCAAATCCGATAAATATTCCAGGTATACTGATAACGTCAGGAATTATCTGATGATAAAAATCAATAAAAATGATAACCAGAAGAGCGGCACAATATATAAAAAAAATCAAAAACCGGCTGGAAATAAAAAATTTATCATAGAGAGCCAGGGACATAATCCCCATGAGTAACTCAACAAGAGGATATTGCCAGGAAATCAGCTTGCCGCAGGATCGGCACCTTCTTTTTAAAAAAACAAAACTTAAAAGTGGAATATTATCATACCATTTTAAGCTGGTATTACACGCAGGACAGTGGGATGACGGGAACACAATGGAACCATCAGGGTCAGGCAGCCGGAGAATAACCACATTGAGAAAACTGCCGACAATAATTCCAAATATAAAAACAGTAGAAAAACCTAAGTAAACATCCATAAAATTTTAAAAAAATTTCCTCCAGACCCCTTGCGCCTGCAATGATATTCTGTAAGACTAATAAATATTACAAATATCGTAAATTATTTTGTATAACGATAACGCTCAACAAAACACACCCGGACGATGACAACCCCATAACTGTAAGGGATTCAAGGACTCCGCCATGCGCGTGCTATACGCCCTGAAATAATACATCGGTATATCACAGGGTTAAAACGCGTGCGGGGTGGTGTTCATGAAGCGCTTACAACGATCACGAGATAACAGGTAACTACTCACCGGGTAACGCCTTAATTGCGCTGATCATCATTATTGTTACCGGTTACAGGATGCCGGAGGTTTTGTGATCAGGGTCGGCGCAGCATATTAGTCATACGTAAGCCTGACTGGTCGCGGCCAGGCAAGCGAGCTGGCGAGACTCCGGATCCGGTGAACGCTTACCACTTTTTCATAAACAGTATAATCATTATTAATGATAGCAGAAGCTTCCGAATATTGTAAGTTCTAGGAGAAACTAAAATTGATTTTATCAATTGAGGAATCGATCCAGCGGCTGAAGGCGGAGATCATAGCCCAGGACTGGACCTTAAGCCAAAAACGAATTACTCTACTTGAGGCTTCATTTACCTGCCTTAAGCAGCGTTTTAAAACCCGCAAAGCAGCTTTCGCCATCCTTATCATGGCCGGAAGCGTCCTGGATTATATTAAAAGACGCGGGGAAAACACCCCCATAGTCACTATTGATTTTCTCAAAGAGGCCATGGCTCATATTGTAAATCTCTATGAAGACGGCAACTTTAATCCGGAACAGGAAGAAAAATTATTTCGCGGTCTCTACTCCAGATTTTCATCCCTGAAACAGCAAATTTACGAAGACAAGACAGCCGGTAATTCCGATCCAGCCCCCCGTACTTTGCCAAAATCAGTGCAAGAGCAAAAAACAACCCTTTCACCAGATGCCGTCAGCAAATTAGAAAATAAAGTTACAGCCCTGGGCCGACAATCGATAAGTCCCGCCCTGGATAAAGAAGATATAATACGACTGACGCAGGATCTGCAATCTTCGCTGGAACAGGCTGAAGACGTGGGCTCGACAATCCGTAACCTGCTTGATGATCTTATGAGTATAAGAGAAACCAGCACTATATGCTATAACGAAGAGGCAAATCAAAATATTTCCGCCCGACAGGAAATAAAAATATGTCCAACCACGGAACTTCGCGGCCTGACAATAGGTGATGTCCATATTTATATCCGGGAAAGTTCTATTGCCTTGATCAGGCCGTTGAGCAGAAAAAAGAAAAAAGAATATCTGCACACCTGCAATATTCCCCTGAAAGACTTTAATAAATTCATGAAAAGCCTGGCCGCGCAATTTAAGGGTCCCCTGGCTAAAATTATTGATAAAAAACTTAAAAAACTTTCCCTGCCGATTATGCTGCCCAATGGCCTTGATCTTCCGCAGACAGTCGATGAAAACGGGACAAAACTTGTTGTGCTGTCCAACGGTCACTGGAATGGTATTTTAATTTGTACGGAAATTGACAATAAAACAAAAAACATGGTTAAATTCAAAAAGGCTGTTAATGGTGATTTTGCCGGGATAGGATATTCAGAGGATGGAGAGGAACTCTCTCTGTTAAATGTTGTCTCCCTGTTACGCAGGGAAGGTTTTATGACAATGGTGTAAAAGAGGATACAGGCCTGCCGGTTAAATAATATTAATGTAAACGCTCCATGAACACCACCCTGCACGCGCTTCAACCCTGTGATATACCAAATCTCAGGGCCCACGCAAAAACAACTTCGCGTTCTCATGTACAGGGGGAGACGGCTTTGAAAAAAATTGGCCCAGGCGTGAAAAAAAATTCACAAAAACAACAAAAAATATTAACAGATGATCAACCGGGACATCATCTCATTTTTGTTCTCTGGTGGTCACCCTCTGATCCGAGGAAAATTTAATGACTCAAGCAGAAAGACGTAGAAACGCCAGAGTGGAATTCAAAACAACAGTAAAGTTAAAATTCAGCGATCATCTTTATGAACATTGCGCCATTAAAAACCTTAGCGTCAAAGGCTTGTTTGTCCTGGATATCACAGATCGGCAACAAGGAGAAAAATGTGAAATCAGTCTACAGTTAACAGGCAGCAGCAGCGAACTTGTCTTGATCATGAAAGGTGTAATCGCCCGGACAACACCGGAAGGAATCGGTATTCATTTTGAGGAAATAAATTTCGACAGTTTCTATCATTTAAAAAATATTGTTTATTACAACAGTGAAGACCCTGACACACTTGCGGAAGATTATCTTGAAGCGTAACTACTTACGGGGTAAGTGCCGGAACGTCGCACCCCCTAATTGTAACTGTTTACCGGGTACCGTAGATTTCGTGCCCAGTCGGGTGCCGCGTATATGTCATACGTACACCGGGCTGGACGCGGAAAAACGCGGTGCCCGGTGAGCAGTTACGGCAGTCCTTTAATTAAATAACCTTATCAATTCATAATAAATAAAATCATGGCTCTACTACAACTGACTATAATTCCCATGGGAACCGCGACCCCATCAGTTTCAAGTTATATTGCCGATGTCCAACAGGCCTTAGATCTTGAAAATATAACTTACAAACTTACAGATATGGGGACAGTGCTTGAAGGCGAGGCGGAAAAACTGCTGGCTGTTGCCGCAAAATTACACGAACTGCCGTTTACAAAAGGAGTAAAGCGGGTTGTAACGCAGATTGTCATAGATGACCGGCGGGATAAAAAAACTGTCATTGGCGACAAGATAAATTCTGTCAAAGATTTACTGTCCTCGACAAAAATATAAACTAATGTGCGCGTAACTATTCAGCTGCACTTCATCTGCACGTGATAAGTCTGTCTTAGGGCTCACTCAAAAATAAATTAGTATGCGAAGTTTATGCCCGTAGTATGGGTGCCAGCCTTATCACGCACAGCTAAAGCACACGGAGTCTCACTTCGTTCGCTTACCTCTGAACA